>CAJBVC010000476.1 GCA_903958915.1 uncultured beta proteobacterium | reverse complement strand
GTGATCGCGGAGCAAACGGGGACCAAGTTGATCGTGATTCAACCTCCAGCGCAAACTCAAGGAGAAAAGCCTGGCGTGTCGAAATCTGCAGCGTGAGTCTCCGGCTAGACCGGTGCCTGGGGTCAGAGCCAAATTTCGTTGGAGGCTTGCTTTCTCCGTAGATTTTGCTGTCCTGAATTTGGATCTGACCCCACGCACCTGATTCCCGGCGGCCTCGAGAGGGTACCAATTTCCAAAGAAAAAACGCCTTCTGTGCCCGTCCCGCTTCCGTGGCAAGCTACCAAATCAATAGCGTCTAAACCTCCGGCACTTCGGCAAACAGCTGCGCTGCAGGAATCTCCAGCGCCACGCTGGCAAGGCGCACGGCCGCACCTTTGGCAAACGGATGCAGCACCCACAGGCCATCGGCACCTTTGCGGTAGGCGTCGGTGGCTCGGGTGTCGAGGTCGATCAGCACATATTCTTCCAGGCTAGGCAGGCTGCGGTACTGGCCGAACTTCACCCCCCGGTCGTAGGCGGCGGTGCTGGGCGAGAGCACTTCGACAATCAGCTTGGGCTCGGTTTTGACGTGCGCACTGGTCTGGTCCAGGGGACTGCAGGTTACCAGCACGTCCGGGTAAAAATAGCTGTTCGCCGTAGCCACGTGCAAGCGCATGTCGCTCATGTAGGTGCGGCACGGGCTACCACTGAGGTGCTGGCGCAGCGCAAAAGCCATGTTCAAGGCAACAGTGACATGCCGGTCTTCGGCCCCTGCCATTGCAAAAATTTCACCGTCCAGGTACTCATGCCGCTCGAGTTGCTCGGTCTCCCAGGCCAGATAGTCTGTGGCGGTAAAAACGGTTTTCTGTACTGCTTGTCCCATAGTGATGCCCTCGGCGGTGAGTCGGTTGCCCATTATGAAGGAGACACTTCCTCCGACGCTACCGTTGGATGCCACAATTCGAGGTAATGAACATTCCCTTCGTGAAACAAATTCCCTACGAACTCCTGATTGGCTGGCGCTACACGCGGGCCGGACGGTCGACGCGGCGCAACGGGTTTATCTCGTTTATTTCTGGCGTTTCCATGCTGGGCATTGCGCTGGGGGTGGCGGCGCTGATCATTGTGCTGAGCGTGATGAATGGCTTTCAGAAAGAAGTGCGTGACCGCATGCTGGGCGTGGTGTCGCACATCGAAATCTACGCCATGGGTGGCCAGGCGCTGCCCGATGTACGCCAGACGCTGGCCCAGGCCAAGGCAAATCCGCAGGTCGTGGGTGCTGCGCCTTTTATAGCAGCCCAGGCACTGCTGGCGCGCGGTGAGGACATGAAAGGCATCATGGTGC
Source organism: uncultured beta proteobacterium (assembly GCA_903958915.1). Taxonomy (GTDB): domain Bacteria; phylum Pseudomonadota; class Gammaproteobacteria; order Burkholderiales; family Burkholderiaceae_C; genus Allorhodoferax. The sequence goes on along the minus strand of CAJBVC010000476.1, from coordinate 190 downwards.
GCGGCATTGATCCATCCCTGGAACACGAGGTGACTGATCTGGTGAGTGGCAGCCAGGCCCAGGTTTTGAAGCAGCTGGTGCCCGGAGAATTTGGCGTGGTGCTGGGCTCCGAACTGGCGCGCGCATTGGGGGTGCGCAGTGGCGACAAGGTAACTCTGGTGGCGCCCAGCGGGCAGGTGACGCCGGCCGG
>CAJBVC010000475.1 GCA_903958915.1 uncultured beta proteobacterium | reverse complement strand
CGAAGTGCGGGACCGTGTGTCCCGCGTGCGCGGCCGCTTGCCCGATGCGGCCGATGAGCCGGTCATCAGCAAAGTGGAGGCCGATGCCACGCCCACCATCTGGTTGGCCTATACCAGTGAGACGATGGGCGCGCTGGAGCTCACTGACCTGATCAACCGCATTGTTAAACCGCGCCTGCAAACGGTGCCTGGCGTGGCCGATGTGCAGGTGGGCGGCGATCGCCGTTATGCCATGCGCGTGTGGCTCGACCCTGACCGTCTGGCTGGCTATCGCCTGACCGTACAGGACGTGGAGGACGCCTTGCGTCGGCAGAACCTGGAGGTGCCGGCGGGGCGGATTGAGAGCGAAAAGCGTGAGTTCAGCGTGACCGCACGCACCGACCTCAATACGGTGGCACAGTTCAATGACATCGCGGTCAAGACATTCAACGGCTTTACCGTGCGCCTGCGCGATGTTGCGCGCATTGAGGAGGCTGCCGCCAGCGAGCGCAGCCGGGTACGCCTTAACGGAGTGCCTTCCATCAGTACCGGTGTGGTTCGCAATGCCACCGCCAACCCGCTGGATGTGTCCGAAGGTGTGCGTGCACTCATTCCCCAGATTCAACGTGATCTGCCGCCATCTGTGACAGTGTTGCAGGCGAATGACAACTCCGTGTTTATCGATCGGTCAATCAAGGCGGTTTACACCACGGTGATTGAAGCAGTGGTGCTGGTGGCACTGGTGGTGTTTGTGTTCCTGCGCACTGCGCGCGCCTCCATCATTCCGCTCATCACCATACCAGTGAGTCTGATTGGTGCTTTTTCGCTGATTTCTTTGGCTGGATTTACGATCAATACGCTCACTTTGCTGGCGCTGGTACTGGCGATTGGGCTGGTGGTGGATGACGCCATTGTGGTGCTCGAGAATACTTTCCGCCATATCGAAAATGGCATGGTGCCGTTTCAGGCGGCGATCAAGGGGGTGCACGAGATCAGTTTTGCTGTGGTCGCGATGACTCTGACGCTAGCTGCCGTGTTTGCACCATTGGCCTTTACTCCGGGGCGTACCGGCAGACTGTTCGGTGAATTTGCCCTCACCCTGGCGGGCGCGGTGCTGGTCTCTGGCTTCGTGGCCCTTACGCTGACCCCGATGATGTGCAGCAAGCTGCTGCGCCACGTGCCGCAACCTACACGTTTTGACCGCTTCATGGAGGACGCCCTGAACGCACTTGCTGCGCGCTACGCCAAGGTGCTTGCCTGGACGTTGCAAAGGCGCTGGCTCGTTGTTGCCGTGATGCTGCTGTCCGCGGCAAGCAGTGGTTGGCTCTTTCACACGGCCAAGAGCGAGCTGGCTCCCTACGAAGACCGGGGTGTGATCGCCATGCCGATCCGCGCCCCCGACGGAGCAACCCTGGACTACACCGCACGTTATCTGGATGCGATCGACACGATCACCTCCCAATACCCGGAGTTTGACCGGCGGTTCATGTTCATTGGTGGCGGCCAGGTCTCCAACGCCTTCGGTGTGCTGCGTACGGTGGATTGGAGTGAGCGCACGCGCAGCACCCAGGAGTTGCAAAAGGACCTGCTCCCCCGATTGGCGGGCCTTCCGGGTGTCAATGCCTTTCCAGTAACGCCCGCCAGTCTCGGTCAGGGCTTTCGGGAGCGCGCAATCAATTACGTCCTCGTCAGCGGTGACACCTACCCCAATATGTCCGGGGTGGCCCAGAAATTCATTGCTGAGATGCAAAAAAACCCTGGCATTGTGCAACCTGACAGTGACTTGCAACTCAACAAACCGGAAATCTTCATGGACGTCGACCGGGCCCGAGCCGCTGACCTCGGTGTCTCGGTGGATGTGGTCGCCCGCACGGTGGAGACCATGCTGGGCGGGCGCGCGGTGACACGCTACAAGCGCGATGCGGAGCAATACGATGTGCTGGTGCAGACGGCGGCCAGCGGACGGTCTACACCCGAGGATATTGACAAAATTTTTGTACGCGGTCGCAATGAGACCATGGTGCCCCTGTCCAGCCTGGTGACCTTGCGTGAAGCGGTGAGTCCACGGGAACTGAATCACTTTAACCAGCGCCGCGCGGTATCGATCACCGCCAACCTCGCACCGGGCTACACGCTGGGTGAAGCATTGAGCTTTATGGATGCAACCGCCGCCAAGGTGCTACCCGCAGGCTACGCTGCCGAGCTCAATGGCGTGAGCCGCGAGTTCAAGTCCTCATCCGGTGCACTGGGCGTAGTGTTTGTATTGGCGCTATTGTTCATCTTTTTGGTACTGGCGGCACAATTTGAGAGCTTCATTGACCCCTTTGTAATCCTGCTGGCGGTGCCCCTGTCGATGGTGGGTGCGCTGGGGGCCTTGCAGTTGACGGGTGGCACGCTCAACGTGTTCTCGCAGATCGGGTTGATCACGCTGGTTGGGCTTATCACCAAACATGGCATTCTGATCGTGGAGTTCAGCAATCAGTTGCGCCAGCAGGGCCATGATGTGATGACCGCCGTGACCCAGGCCTGTGCGCTGCGCCTGCGGCCGATCTTGATGACCACCGGTGCGATGGTGCTGGGTGCCTTGCCTTTGGCACTGGCCACGGGTGCAGGTGCCGAGAGCCGGCAACAGATTGGCTGGGTGATTGTGGGTGGCATGAGCGTAGGCACTTTGCTGACGATCTTTGTCGTGCCCACCATCTACACGTTGTTTGCCCGCAAGAGCACGCCAGGCGAGATCACCACGCCTGCGCTTGACGACAGCCAGGCGGTCAAGGCCTCATAAGTTACTTGCGCCACGCTCCAGCATCGTGGACTTGCCGGTCACAGCCGCTGCCGTCTCAAAGCGAGGCAATTATCATCACCTCCTATGCTTCAAATCCATCCACACCCGGTCAATGCGACCCTGCGGGCGTGGCTGCAAGCACCCGGCTCATTGACGGCACGATTGCGCAGTCGCGGCACGGTGCAGGTGGTCGTTCTAAGGCAAAGTACCCAGACGCTGTGGCAAATGGAGCGAGATGACTTGCAAAGCTCGGTAGGCCATGTTCGAGAGGTTGCGCTGCTGGTCAATGGCGTTCCTGCTGTCTGGGCGCGAAGCGCAACCTCGCAAACCGCCATCAAGGGGCCATGGAAGGCCCTGGTCAACCTCGGCAGTCGACCACTCGCTGAGTTGCTGTTTCAGGGACGGCACATCACCCGCGATCCTCTGCAGTCTCATCACATTCGACGCCACGGACCATTGGAATGCCACCTGCGCAGCGCTTGGGCAGGACTGCATCACGAGTTCAACGACAATGACTTGCCACGGTGGGCCCGCAGTTCAGTGTTCTGGCACGGACAGCAACCGCTGCGGGTCATGGAAGCTTTTGCTCCCTGGATCGCCCAGAGGCCTTGACTGTTTTGCAGGCGGTCAGAAATTGAGCTGCCGACCAACGCCAAGACGGTCAAGTTCGTCTGGCTTCAAATTAAGTTTCGCCCACTCTGCGTACTGGAAATCGCCCAGCTTGATGTGGTTGCGAATCAGTTGCTCGACCATCGCAATGTAGGCTTTCGCAGAGCTCAGGGTGTGGCTCCCATTCAAAGCATCGTTGCGCAGACGGGCGTATATTTCATGAAGACGCGAATGCCCTTCAATATGCGCATTGACTCCGGGAAACCTGATATCCCTCATAAGCCTTTCCTCATGGTCGTGGTGAAGCGCCCATGCATTGATAAACTCATCCACTCTGCTCTGTGCATCCTCAAATGAATCCGCAAGATACGCACGATCCATCTGCTTGAGCAGATGCCAATGCTCAAAGTCGATGGCGGCAATGCCTGTCATATACGCCTTGAAAACTTGGGGTGTGATCATGGCGCTTTAGTCAATGGGTCGCCATGTTAGCAGGGGGAAGATTAATCATCAACGGTTCGAAAAAACTTAGCAATAATTAGCAGTAAGCGGCTAAAGAATCCTGAGTTATTGTTACCGGGAAACTGACCGCAGGGGCCATGCCTGCGAAACGCCACTCGAACCATTCCCACAATCTTCGAAACCTGTTTCCTGTCTCTGGATGCGATACATTGCTCGCTGCGCTGGAGAAACCGATGGACGCACCCGAGAGAACCCTATGAGCATTGATTGGCCAGCGAATTCGAAAGTACGTTTTACTCTGGAGCGACTGTCGGTCTTGACACCACGGGACAGGCAAGGCCTTGCAGGGCGTATTGGAATAACTCAGACTGATTGCAAGTTTGTAGTCAAGCCTACGGTCTATTTTCCGGCGATCGCCGACAAACCCGAGTTGCGCCTATTCCGTGTTGACGCGCGCCACCTTGAATTGGTGGAAAGCCCACCAGAACCCGCGATACCTGCGCGTGTCGATGCGGTCGAGAACCAAACGTCCCTCGCAAACCCTAGCAACCCTCCAGAGGCGGCGGCACCTGCAGGTGGTGGGAATCTGTCCCAACAAGATCTTGACAGCTTCTTTGATTGAAGCCGCACAGGACGCCGGCAGGAAGATAATCGGGAACATCAGAGCCGCAATCGGGCTTAACATACCGGACTGGATTCGAATAGTTTGGAGTAGTCTCATGGCGAATCACATTTTTCGATCGATTGTTCTCGTACTTGGCTTGGCCACTAACGGTGCCCACGCAAAACCTGGCGATCTCGATCCCACCTTTGGAAACGGGGGTATCGTGATCAGCAATTACGGTGGCCAGAACATGTTTGGTCCAGCCATGAAAATACAGCTCGACGGAAAGATCGTTGTCGCTGGCAAGCAGTTTAACGGTCACGATGATGACATCCTCGTGCAGCGATTCCATACCGATGGATCGCCCGACACGTCGTTTGGAACCTCTGGAGCAACCATCATTAAACTGTCTACCGCCGATGACAATGCCAAGGCGCTGGCCTTTCAAAATGATGGCAAGATCATTGTCGCTGGTGGAGCCGGGCAGTCTGGATCCTATGAAACCAGCGTGTTGGCAAGGGTAAGTGCCAACGGGATTCTCGACACCAGTTTTGGAACCGGCGGTAAAGTACTTATCGACTTTGGTCTGCCAAGTCATAGCCACTCCGTCGCGGTACAAAGCGATGGCAATATCGTGGTGACAGGCGAAACCTACACCACTGCCGATGGTGGTCTGTTTGCCACCGCACGTGTACTGCCCAACGGCGCGTTT
>CAJBVC010000474.1 GCA_903958915.1 uncultured beta proteobacterium | reverse complement strand
TCCGCCCTGGCGCGTGACGTGGCGCATACCGACGCACCGATGGTTTTTCTGAACATCGGTGAGCCCGACTTCACCGCCCCCCCTCTGGTGCAGGAATCGGCGCAGCGTGCCATTGCGGCTGGCCACACGCAATACACCCAGGCTACCGGGCTGGAAGCCCTGCGTGAGCGCATCAGCCAGTGGTACCGTGAGCGTTTTTCAGTCCACGTGCCAGCCAGCCGTATTGTGGTCACGGCGGGCGCGTCGGCGGCGTTGCATCTGGCTTGCTTGGCGCTGATCGACTCCGGCGACGAAGTCCTGATGCCTGACCCCAGTTACCCCTGCAATCGGCACTTTGTCAGTGCCGCCGAAGGGCGCGCCGTCCTGATACCAACTACTGCGGCGGAGCGCTTTCAGCTCAGCGCCGACAAAGTGCAGTCAGCCTGGGGGCCACGCACCCGCGGTGTGTTGCTGGCATCGCCAAGCAACCCGACCGGCACGTCGATCGACCCACAGGAACTGCGCGCCATCCACAGTTTTGTTCAAAGCCAGGGCGGCATCACGCTGGTGGACGAAATTTATCTGGGCTTGAGCTACGACGCGGGTTACGGGCAAACCGCGCTGGCGCTCGACGATTGGGTTATCAGCATCAACAGTTTCAGCAAGTATTTCAATATGACCGGCTGGCGACTGGGCTGGCTGGTGGCGCCCCAGCCGCTTGTTCCTGTGCTGGAACGCTTGGCGCAGAATCTGTTCATTTGCCCGAGCACCATCGCGCAACATGCGGCACTGGCGTGTTTTGAGCCGGAAAGTCTGGCCATCTACGAACAGCGTCGTGCCGAATTCAGGGCGCGCCGCGATTACTTCATTCCGGCATTGCGCTCCCTGGGCCTGAAGGTACCGGTCATGCCCGATGGCGCTTTTTACGCCTGGGCCGACTGCAGCGACGCCTGCGCGCGACTGGGCGTCAAGGACAGTTGGGATTTTTCCTTTGAAGTCATGCGCCGTGCGCACGTAGCGGTGACGCCCGGGCGCGACTTTGGCTCGGCTGAAACGGCACACTTCGTACGCTTTTCCACGGCCAGTTCCATGGATCAACTGAACATTGCCATCGCACGCCTGCGCACCCTGTTGACCTAGCTGACCAAATTTTTATCGGACTATGAACCAAGACCTCTCGATTTTGCATCTGGTGATGAACGCCAGTATCGTGGTGCAGGCAGTGATGCTGCTGCTGATGCTGGTGTCCATCTCGAGTTGGGCCGCCATCTTTCGCAAGCTGTTTGCCTTGAACCGGGTGAAGTCCCAGAACGAAACGTTTGAGCGCGACTTCTGGTCGGGCTCCAGCCTCAATGACCTGTTTGCGGCCGCGACCAAGAACTCTGCCCAGTGTGGCCCGATGGAGCGTATTTTCGCCAGCGGCATGCGGGAGTTTCAAAAGCTGCGTGAGCGCCGCATTACCGATGTGGGTACCCTGATGGACGGTGCGCGCCGTGCCATGCGGGCGAGTTTTCAGCGTGAAATGGATGTGGTGGAAACCAATCTGTCGTTCCTGGCATCGGTCGGCTCGGTGTCCCCCTATGTGGGCCTGTTTGGCACCGTCTGGGGCATCATGCACGCGTTCAGCGGTTTGGCTGCATTGACGCAGGTAACCCTGGCCACCGTTGCACCCGGCATTGCAGAAGCATTGGTGGCAACTGCCATCGGTTTGTTCGCGGCCATCCCGGCGGTGGTGGCCTACAACCGCTTTGCCCGCGACATCGACCGCATTGCCACGCAGCAGGAGACTTTTATCGAAGAGTTCTCCAACATCCTGCAACGCAATGTCGGCGCGCAAGCCCCCTTGCCGCGTTGAAGTTGCGCAACCTGAAGGATTTGTAACCCATGCCCGCCATTGCCCACCGTGGCCGAGGACGCCGCACCATCAACGAGATCAACATGGTGCCGTTCATCGATGTCATGCTGGTGCTGTTGATCATCTTCATGGTGACCGCGCCGCTCATTACCCCGAGCATGATTGACCTGCCCAGCGTGGGCAAAGCCGCGCGCCAGCCTGACCAGATCATCCAGATCGTGATCGGCAAGAATGACACGCTGGATATGAAGATCAAGGACCAGACCACACCCCTCACCATGAAAGAGTTGGCTGCTGCCGTCAAGCGCGCACAAGGCGCCAAGGACAGCGTGGCTGCCGCCAACTCGGCCGTCGTCATCAGCGCAGACAAGAATGTGAAGTACGAGAGTGTGGTGAAGGTCATGGACACGCTGCAGCGCGCCGGTATTGCGCGGGTGGGGCTGTCGGTGCAACTGGCCAACTGAATCTGCCACGCGCCCCTTAGTCAACGCCATGTCCGCCCAATCGGCCCGCTTTGAATTTGCGCCTCCGCCCACACCGGGGTTGGTGCGCGCTGTAGGTCTGGCGATTCTGGCGCACGGTCTGCTGCTGGCCATGCTAGCCGCCGGAGTGCAATGGAAGCACCAGGCGGCACCGGTGACGGCCGAGGCCGAGTTGTGGTCGGCCATTCCCCAGGAAGCAGCACCGCCGCTGCCTTTGCC
>CAJBVC010000473.1 GCA_903958915.1 uncultured beta proteobacterium | reverse complement strand
GGGTCGGCAGGATTGGCGGTTGGACTTTAGCGGCGTTCAGGCCGATGCACAGCGCGGGCAGGCGCACTGGGAAGCGCATTACCGGTTCAGTGTGACCAAACGCATCGTGCACAACATCATTGACGCAGAATTCACCTTCACGCCGGAAGGCCTGATCGCCACGCACCGCGACCGCTTCGATTTCTGGCGCTGGTCGCGCCAGGCTCTGGGAATGGCCGGCTATGTACTGGGCTGGACACCGTTCTTTCAAAAGCAGATGCGCGCGCAGACCAAGGCGGCGTTGGACAAGTACCTGAAGGGTAAAAGTTGATTCAGCGGTTGCTACTACTTTTGTAGCTGGCTGCGCTTGCTGGACGGGCGTTGTGGGGGTATTTGGCATACAGATACTCGGGGCAGGCTCTTCTCCGATCCGCGACTGAAAACGGGGTCAGAGCCCAATTTCGTTCACTATCATTGCCCTCCGTGAAGGCTGCTTTCCTGAATTGGGATCTGACCCCATTTTCAGTCGCTGCACCACGTCACAGCCGCCAACTTGCGTGCAAACACACAACGCCGCCCGCAGGGAAAGGGGTATGGGCTTGCGCCGATTTCGCAAAGCGCAGCGCGTATGAGGCGTAAGCCCATACCCCTTTCCCTGCCACCCACACTCCAGGCGAAAAAAGGTACTAAAGATTTCAGAACGCCGCAATCCCCGTCTGCGCCCGCCCCAAAATCAGGGCATGGATGTCGTGCGTGCCTTCGTAAGTGTTCACGACTTCCAGATTCACCAGATGGCGCGCCACACCGAATTCGTCGGAGATACCGTTGCCGCCCATCATGTCGCGCGCCATGCGGGCAATGTCCAGCGCCTTGCCACACGAGTTGCGTTTGAGAATGGACGTGATCTCCACCGAGGCGGTGCCCTCGTCCTTCATGCGGCCCAGGCGTAGGCAACCCTGAAGGCCGAGTGCAATTTCGGTCTGCATGTCGGCCAGTTTTTTCTGAATGAGCTGGTTCGCAGCCAATGGGCGGCCAAACTGCTTGCGGTCGAGCACGTACTGCCGCGCTCGCGTCCAGCAATCCTCCGCGGCACCCAAGGCGCCCCAGGCAATGCCGTAACGGGCCGAATTCAGGCAGGTGAACGGTCCCTTCAAACCCTGCACTTCGGGAAATGCGTTTTCTTCGGGGCAGAACACGCCGTCCATGACGATCTCGCCAGTGACCGATGCACGCAGGCCCACCTTGCCGTGTATCACCGGGGCGCTCAGGCCCGCCATGCCCTTCTCAAGCACAAACCCGCGGATCGGGCCCACCTTGCCGCTCTCGGAGACTTCCTTGGCCCACACCACAAACACATCGGCCATCGGGCTGTTGGAGATCCACATCTTGCTGCCAGTGAGCTTGTAGCCGCCGGCCACCTTGTGCGCGCGGCTCACCATGGAGCCTGGGTCGGAGCCGTGGTCGGGCTCGGTCAGGCCAAAGCACCCAATCCATTCGCCGGTCGCCAACCTGGGCAGATACTTCTGGCGCTGCGCCTCGGTACCAAATTCAAAAATCGGCACCATCACCAGCGAACTTTGCACGCTCATCATCGAGCGGTAACCGCTGTCGACCCGCTCCACTTCGCGGGCAATCAGCCCGTAGGCGACGTAGTTGAGGCCGGGGCCGCCGTACTGCTCGGGGATGGTGGGGCCAAGCAGGCCGAGTGCGCCCATCTCGCGGAAAATGGCCACGTCGGTGGTGCCATCGCGAAACGCCTGCGTCACCCGGGGTTGCAGCTTGTCCTGACAGTAGGACGCCGCGGCCTCCTTGATCATGCGCTCGTCGTCGCTGAGCTGGTTGTCCAGAAGGAACGGGTCTTGCCAGTTGAATGATGCGTGTGCCATTTCAAAATACCTTTCTTTACGAATTCGGGTGTGCCGATGCAGCGTCCCACGCCGCCACAATGGCGCGGTGCTCGGGAATCTGCGTCAAAAAACTGTGGCGCAGCAGTGCATCGGTCATTGCGCTGGCCTGTGTCTGCAAGGCATGGTGGGCTTGCGCCAGATAGTCGCTGGCACGCGCGTCACCCACGGCGCCAAGCACCTGGTAGCAGGTGAGTTCGATCAGGCGGGGCTGCTCGGTGCCGTCGAGCGTACCACCGCCCTCCAGATGCGCCAGCACCGGTTGCAGACAAGCCAGTGCCGTCTGGGCATCGCCAGCGGCCAGCGCCACCATCGCACGACCGGCACTGGCATCCAACTGCCAGGGGCGGTCAATTTCCCGGCCGATTACTTCGGCCCGTGCAAATGCCTCGGCGGCCTGCGCCGTGCGCCCAAGCGCCAGCTCGGCGTCGGCCAGACGGCAAAGGGCAAGCAACTCAAAATCGGCCGCCTGCACTTCCACGTTGATCTCCAGCGCCAGACGCGCCATCACCATCGCGTGGGCTTCGTCGCCCTGGCGCAGCGCGAGTTGCGACAGCGCAACCAACTGCACGCCTTCGCCATGGCGGTCGCCTACCTCGCGGCACAACTCGAGTGCGGCTTGCAGATCGCTATGGGCACGTCCCAATTCGCCCAGCCCCAGCCAGACCTTGCCGCGGTTGCCCAGATCGGTGCTCTCGCCCACCTTGTCGCCCATGGCGCGGGCGATGGACAGCGTCGCCTCAATGGTGTCCATGAATCCGTCCTGATCGCCCTGCACCTCGGCAATGAGCGACAGATTGTTGAGAAACAGGCTCTCCAAGTGGCGCAAACCACGCCGACGGGCCTCGGCCAAACCTTCCTGCGACTGTGTTCGGGCAGCGGCCACTTCGCCCATGCACATCTGTGCCAGCGCCAACAGGCGCAGGCCCTGCAGCCGCAGCTCCTCCTCACCCGCGCGTTCGGCCATCACCATGGCCTGGCGCGCAGAGCGTTCCTGCAGCGGGTAGTCGGCCATGCGCATGGCGAGCCGGCTGCGGCGCACGGCAAGACGACTGCGGCGCCTGTCATCCCCCATGGCGTCGGCCAGGGCATCGAGCGCGTCCAGATCGGCAATTTGGGCATCGCGTTTGCCCTGCAGGTCGAGTGTGCGTTCGCGCACATCGAGCAGCCGCCAGCGCAGGCTAGACGCATCGGGCCAGGGCAGTTCGATGTGGGTTTGCAGCTCGTGCAGTGCGCGCGCCACGTAGCCCAGCGCCGCTGCATGGGCGAAGCTGCTGCCAGCCTGCTCGGCGGCGCGCGCGAAGTATTCGGCAGCACGCTCATGGTTGCCGGCCAGCAGGTAGTGTTCGGCCGTGGCGCCCAAAAAATCGCCAGAACGTGCACCAGTGAGGTGGGCCAGCCAGTCCGCCACCTTGGCATGCAACTCGCGCTTGCTGCGCTTGAGCAGCGTGTCGTAGGTGACCTGGTGCAGGATCTGGTGCCTGAAGGCATATTCACGCACGTTGTCCAGCACGGTATCGGCCCGCGCTACTGTGAGTTCGCGACGCACCAGGGCGGGCAGGGCCGCCGCCGCGCGCGGGTCGAGTGCGGCCAGTGCCTGGTCCCAGAAAACCAGTCCGATCACACTGGCCTGCTGCAGCGCCAGGCGCTCGTCAACGGGCAAGCCATCCAGTCTGGCTTGCAACACGCCGGTCAGCGTGGCGGGCACCTCGGTAGACAGCAACTGGGCCGGATTGACGCTCCAGCGTTCACCCTGGGTCTCAATCGCGCCCTGGTCAATCAGCATCTTGACCAGCTCTTCCATATAGAACGGATTGCCATCGGAGCGGCCGGTAATGAGTTCGCGCAGCGCTGCGGGCACTTCGGCGAGATTCTTCAGCAACTCATTGGCCAGCAGGCGACTACCCGTTTTGTCCAGTGGCGCAATATCGATGCGCTGGTAGGGGCCTTCGGTGCCCACCCAGTCGCTGCGTCGCTCGAACAGGGTCGGTCGTGTCAGGGCAATTATGAGCAGCGGCACATCACGGTTGACCTGCACCAGATAGTTCAGGAAGTCCAGCGACGCGTCGTCGGCCCATTGCAGGTCGTCGAGCTGCAGCACCACCGGTTGCGCACTCTGCTGCGCTACGCGCCGAAATATTTGTGCCGCAGCATGAAAGGCGCGGTTGCGAATCTGCTTGGCGTCGTTGCGGATGCCCAGGATATGCCGGCTGTCGTGAAAATCGAGCCCGATCAGCTGCCCCAGTAAATGCGCATGGGCCAGCGCCATCTCGTCGCCATCTTCGGCAAACAGGGGCACGATGCCAGCCACCAGTTTGCCTTTTGCCTGTTCGACACTGTCGCCGTCGGTGAGCTGAAAGCGCCAGGCCAGAATGTCACGCAACAGGCCATAGGGTTGGGTCTGAATTTGTGGATTGGCGCGGCCCTGGAAGATGGTGAAGGTTTCCGCCCGCGCTTCCGACCAGTTGTCAAATTCGTACAGCAGGCGGCTCTTGCCAACACCGGCATCGGCCACCACCGTCACCAGCACCAGCCGGGGCTCGGTGTAGAGCTTGCGAAAAGCGCGTTGCAGGGCTTCAAGCTCGGCGTCGCGCCCGATCATGCGGGTCTCGATCCCCTCGATGCCCCGGGTCGCTACCCGAAATGCCCGGGTCTTGGCGCGCTGTACCAGATAGGTCTGAACCGGCTCCTCCAGCCCCTTCACGGCAATGGGTTGCTGGGCCTCCACGTCAAATACGCCGCGCACCTGCGCGTAGGTGGCGTGGCTGATGCGCAAACCGCCGGGCGGCGCGCTTTGCTCCATGCGGGCAGCAATATTGACACTCAAACCACTGATGGTGTGGTCGGCCTGCACACCGCCGCCCAGCAGCACCGGCCCGGTGTGAATACCCACCCGCAGTTGGCAGCCAGCATGGCCATAGCGTGCGAGTACATCGTCATGCAGCGCGCGGCCAATATTCAGTAGTGATAAGCCGGTGTGGACGGCACGCTCGGCCGCGTCTTCGCGCGCCTCCGTGGCGCCAAACACTGCGATCAGGTTATCCCCGGCGTAGCTGATGATCTTGCCGCCCTGCGCTTCAACCACACGGGTGCCTCGCACCAGTACACCGTCCACAATGGCGTGAAATTCCTCGGGGTCGAGCTGCTGCGACAGTGTGGTGGAGCCCACCACGTCCATGAACAGCATGGTGGCGTGCTTGAGCGACTGCTGCGGGCGGGCTGCACTGTCGTTGGCGAAGCTGGCAAGCTTGGCCCGCAACGGGGCCACGGCCAGAGCCACCACTGCGTCGCCCAACAAGCTACGCTGTGCTTCCAGAGCATCGATGGCCGTTTGCAGTTGTTGTTGTTCACTAGACATGGTGCAAAGAATAGCACCGCCAACCGGGCGCCCGCCCATTTCCCGAGCACGGGCGACAGGTGCATTGCACTGATGGCATGGGGTCACCCAAATGTGCCGGCCGGATAGTTCCGTTCAGCGCGGCTTGCGGCTTGGCACCCACGGGTCGCGCAGCGGTGCCTGAAAGGCTGGCTCAAGTGGTGGCGCTGGCATGCTGAACCTTTGCAAAGTACCGGCATGATCGGGCTGCGCACCCCTGCTGGCGGCAGGCAATAGGTGGGCACGTGCCGCACTGGCAGATCGGCCCACCAGACTTTCAGCAAAGAACGCAATCAGGTCGGCACGCTGCTGTGGGCGTGAGCCATCGTCCAGGTAACTCATGTGGCCACCCACGTAGTTGCGCACCCTGATCCGACTGGAGGGAATGCGCGCCAGGTCGGTCTCGGTAATGCGAAAGGGCGTTGCCAGGTCGTGGTAACCATTGATAGCAAGCACCCGCAGACCCGGGTTCTGCGCCAGTGCCTGGGCCAGATCGGGAATGGTGTCTGGCACATCGCGCCCGTCATGCGAAAAGTCCCACACGTCGATGGCATTGCTCAGCACCACATAGCTCGAGTTGTTGCGGTAGCGCAAAGTGTCGCGCAAGTGGCTGTTGATGGCGTCTGCGAATGCACTGTAGATCCAGGTGCTGGACGGGTCCTCCTGCGCTGCAAGCAGGCTGCCGACAGGCGCCTTCATGCGCCCATCGTAGCGTCCGATCAGCTGGTTGCTCAAGAGTTGCTTGCGGTACGTCGTGGGCCCCAGATTGAGTTGCGCTTGCCAGCGTGCCGCCGGCAGACCGCTGCGGTCGGCCAAAGGCTGCCACAGCGCAGGTGCATTGGCCCCGGTGGTTATAAAAGTTTGCACTGCAGGCGCAAAGCTGACTTCGGTAAATGCACGTACCTGTTCCATCCAGGCCTCCAGATCGCTCGCGACCGGCTGGGTCAACTGGTGCCAGGCGCCCACCGCGGCATAACTGGGCAGGTACCCCGCACAGCTGGTGCGCGGGCTGTCACTGACACCGCAATTGCTGCTGTAGTCCATGGCCGCAGACTGCAGCACGACGCCATCGAGCATCACCCCTGCGTCCTGCAGGCGCCGTGCCAGCACCGCCGTGCGTGGCCCGCCGTAGCTTTCGCCAAAAAGAAACTTGGGCGACGCCATACGGCCATTGGCCTGCAGATAGCGCAGGATGAAATCCCGAAAAATCTCGGCATCCTTGTCCACACCCCAGAAGCTGCGGTTGGTGAAAGGTGCAATGGCCTGCGAGCGGCCACTGCCCACTGCATTGATAAACACCAGATCGCTGTGGCGCAACAGACTGTCGGCGTTGTCGACCAGCGCAAACGGCTGTGCGGCCGTGGTGGCAGGCACGCCGGTGACCAACCGCTTGGGGCCGTAGGAGCCCAATTGCAGCCAGACCGTGGCCGAACCCGGGCCCCCGTTGTAGAAAAAAGTGACTGCCCGCGCAGCGGCATTGGGTTGGGCGATGCTATAGGCCACATAAAACATGCTGGCCTGTGCCCGCTGGGCGCCGCCATTCTCGCGCGCAATCAGATGGCCTGCCGTGGCGGTGTAGTCGACACGCTGGCCGTCAAGCATCATGCTGTGCTGCGTCACTGCTGCAGCTTCCTGCGCACCGGGCAGCGAGGCAGCGGCCAGCGAGGAATACACGGTGGGGTCGTCCAGCCCACCATCCGCGGCCATTGTCGGCACGGCTGCGGCCTCGCCTGCCCCGCCACCCCCACAAGCGGCCAGCATCGCCGCCAGGCACAGGAGTACGAAAGCAAGCAGGTTTCGCCAGGAATCGGGTCGCATGGCCGGATTCTGCCCCGAAGAAGGACAACGGGAAAGCCATATCCGCGCAGCGCCTGCAATACAAAGCGTTGGCTCAGGAATGCAGCACCTGCCGTTCGCGGTGGAACGCCACATACCAATCCAGACAGGCCGGGTTGGCCATGGCTTCCTTGTTGATGACCTTCTCCAGCGGATGGCCCAGCAGCAGTTTCTTGATCGGCAGCTCCTGCTTCTTGCCAGAGAGGGTGCGCGGAATCTCGGCCACGTGCAGGATCTCGTTGGGCACAAAGCGCGGGCTCAGCGCGGTGCGGATGGCGTCGTTGAGCCGTGCCCGCAGGGCATCGTCCAACACCAGCCCCTCGCGCAGCACCACAAATAGGGGCATATAACTTTCGCGCCCCAGATACTCCAGGTCCACCACCATGCTGTCGAGCACCTCGGGCAGGGCTTCGATGGCGCGGTACAACTCGCTGGTGCCCATGCGGATGCCATAGCGGTTGATGGTGGCATCCGAGCGGCCATAAATGATGCAGCCGCCTTGCGGGTTGACCTTGAGCCAGTCGCCATGGCGCCAGACGCCGGGGTACATGTCGAAGTAGCTAGATAAGTAGCGTTGCTTGCCCTCATCGCCCCAGAAGTACAGGGGCATGGAAGGGATGGGTTCGGTACACACCAGCTCGCCAACCTCGCCCAACACCGCTTCGCCCTGTTCGTTCCAGGCCTGCACCGCACAACCCAGCAAGCGGCATTGCATTTCACCCGGCACCAAGGGAAGATCCCGGTTCCCGCCAATAAATGCGCCGGCAAAGTCGGTGCCGCCAGAGATGTTGCACCACCATATGTTGCCCCCACGCTCGCTCACTGCGTGTAGCTCCCTGCCCCCCGAGGGGTCCCTCGCGCCTTGGGGCGGCCCGGCGGCGCTCATTTCGTGCCTCCGGTGACTATGTATCTTTCGGAATTGATCGGTTCCCCAGGCTTGCGCATCCTCACTGAGTGGCGATCCGGTGGTGCCCAGCGCGCGGACGGTGGACAAACCGGGCAGAGCGGTGAGGTCGATGCAGGCTTTCATGCAGTTGGCGTAGAAGGCTGCGCCTGCGCCAAAGAAGGTGACCCCCAATTCGGCGGCGAAGCGCCACAGCGTGGTCCAGTCCGGCGCGAGCTTGTTGCCCTGCGCATCCACGGTAGCGCCTCCCGGGTTGCCGTCAAAAAGACAGCAGGTGGTGCCGTTGAGCAGCCCGCTGGTCTGCGCATTCCACATCACCCAGCCGGTGGAGCTGTACCAGTGGTAGCGCTCGCCAAAGGAATTGGGTGCATAGCTGCAGCCAATATCGTTGTGCAAGGTCTTGAGCGCCATGGCCACCAGCACGGTGCCTCCGTGGCCGTGGACGATGGGCTTGGGCAAGCCCGTGGTGCCGCTGGAGTAGACAATCCACAGCGGATGGTCAAATGCCAGCCAGAGCGGC
>CAJBVC010000472.1 GCA_903958915.1 uncultured beta proteobacterium | reverse complement strand
GCTGGAGCCGTTTGCCATGGATGTCTGGCGCGGCGAAATTGTCGACTGGCTGCCAGCCGACATCAAGCCGGCCAAGGTGGAGAAAGAGACCTATTTTGGCGGGCTCTACCAGAAGGTTGTGATCACCCGCTAGTGCGTGTGGGTCGTGCCGGAGGTTACTCCCGCACATCGCCCACCGGCTGAGTGCCAAAGTCGGCACGTGCGAGGTAGGCCAGCACGCGGGCAGCGGTATCTGCCGGGCTGCTGAGTTGGTTGTTCGCGTGCATCCCCTCAAACAGCGCCCGGTCAGGGAACAACGACGCGTCGGCGTGGCGCAACTGGTCCTGCATGTCGGTGTCGATCACCCCTGGTGCGAGGGAACACACCTTGGCACCGTTGGGTAATAGTGCTTCTTCCAGCGCCAGGCAGCGCGTGAAATGGTCCATCCCGGCCTTGGCGGCGCAGTAGGTGGCCGACGATGCCATGGCGCGGCGCCCCAGGCCCGAAGAGATGTTGAGCACCTTGCGAGGCGCAGTCCAGTCCAGCGTTGCCCCCAGAAAAGCGCTGCACAGCAGCAGGGGAGCCTCCACCCCTACACGCAGCGCCTGCGTCATGTCCGACAGGTTCCCCTGGCGCAGAGGTGCCAGTGCCGAAATGACACCGGCATTGTTGATCAGGGTGGCGCTGGCCCAGGCGATAGCCGCATGCGTTTGCAGCCAGGACGCCATAGCCTGCGCAGCGCCCGCACCATCAGCCAGATCACGCGCCCACTGTTCGAGCGTGGCGCCGGTAGCGTCCGCCAGGGCAGTCAGCCCGGCATTGGTGCTGCGTGACATGCACAGCAGCGTGCAGTCGGGGCTGGCAAGCAATTGCCGCGCGATGGCCAGACCCAGGCCGCGTGAGGCGCCGGTGAGGATGGTGAGGTGGCGAGGCATCTGATTCTCCCAATGGTTTGCTATCTAAAGAGTAGCTGGCTACGCTTGATTGACGGGCGCAAGCGGCCTTTTTGGCTCATAACTCCACGGCTTCGACCAGAAAGCGCACGCGTCGCACGCCGTTCCAGGCATCGGCGTCCAGCCTGAACGCCATCCTGACTTTGGCGGGCAACTGCTCGGTGTGGCCGAACCAGATCGCGTCCACCGGTTGGCCCTGGTGCTTGAGCTTGAGCGACAAGTGCTTTTCACCCACGATGCGTTGGCTCACCACTTCCACAGGTTCACTGAAGGTGGGCGCGGCAAAGCCCTGGCCCCACACTTCATGGTGCAAGGCATCGACCAAATCAACGCGCCGGTATTCGGATTTGAGCGGGCCGTCGGTCTCCAGCCGGCGCGTGAGCGTGGCGGCATCCAGCCACTCCTGGGCTACTGCCGTCAAACCCTGCTCAAAGGTGTCGAGCGCGTCTTCGTGGATGGTGCAGCCGGCGGCCATGGCATGGCCCCCAAAACGCAGCAGTACGCCAGGGTGGCGTTTGGCCACCAGGTCGAGCGCATCGCGCAGATGAAACCCAGGTATGGAGCGCCCCGAGCCCTTGAGCTCGTGTTCCCGGCCCGGCGCGCTGCTAGCGGCAAATACAAACACCGGGCGGTGCATCTTGTCTTTCAGGCGTGAGGCGACGATGCCCACCACGCCTTCGTGAAAATCGGGGTCAAACACACAGATGGCGGGAGGCGGCTCGGTGCCCTCTTCAAACAGTGATTCGGCGATCACAAAAGCCTGCTCGCGCATATCGCCCTCGATGGTGCGGCGCTCGCGGTTAATGCCGTCGAGCATTTTGGCAAGCTCGTCGGCGCGCGCCGGGTCGTCGGTGAGCAGGCATTCGATGCCCAGGGTCATGTCGCTCAGACGCCCGGCGGCGTTGATACGCGGGCCTAGTGCAAAGCCAAAGTCAAACGTGGTGGCGGCTGTGGCGGTGCGCCCGGACGCTACAAAAAGGCTAGCTAGCCCCGCAGGCATGGCAAGCGCCCGGACCCGTTTGAGCCCTTGCGCCACGAGGCGGCGGTTGTTGGCGTCGAGCCTGACGACATCGGCCACCGTGCCCAGTGCAACCAGTGGCAGCAGGGGATCCAACTTCGGTTGGCTGATTCTTGCCCCCACGCTCCCCGCTGCGCGAGGTTCGCTGCCCCCCAGGGGGGCGCTTGCGCCCTCGAGTGGGCTTGCCAAAGCCTGCTCGACACGGGGCGGCCCGGCGGCGCTCGGTTTATCAAATACCCCGCGGGTGCGCAACTCACTGCGCAGCGCCAGCAGCACGTAGAACATCACACCGACACCGGCAATGGATTTGCTCTCGAACGGGCAACCGGGCTGGTTGGGGTTGACGATGACATCGGCGTCTGGCAAGGGCACTGCCAGGGGGTCGGCAGAAGTCGATGCAGCAGGGAGATGGTGGTCTGTCACCAACACCTGCAGCCCGAGGGCGCGGGCGTGCGCCACGCCCTGCAGGCTGGCAATGCCGTTGTCGACCGTGATGAGCACGTCGGCACCCGCATCCTTCACCCGCTGCGCAATCGGTGGTGTGAGGCCGTAGCCGTCGATGACGCGGTCCGGGACGATGTAGCGGACGTGCCTGGCACCGAGCAGTTTGAGCCCGCGCACGGCAACGGCGCAGGCAGTCGCGCCATCGCAGTCGTAATCGGCCACGATGCACAGCCGTTTGTCTTGCGCGATCGCGTCGGCCAGCAGGCATGCGGCTTGCGCAAGCCCCTGCATCGTTGAGGGAGGCAACAATTTGCCCAGGGCATCATCAAGTTCTGCCGTGCCTGTGATGCCCCGCGCCGCGTACAGTTGCGCCAGTAGCGGATGAATTCCGGCCTGCTCCAGCGTCCAGGCGGCGCGCGGTGGGACATCGCGCACGGTAATCT
This sequence comes from uncultured beta proteobacterium, assembly GCA_903958915.1. Taxonomy (GTDB): domain Bacteria; phylum Pseudomonadota; class Gammaproteobacteria; order Burkholderiales; family Burkholderiaceae_C; genus Allorhodoferax. Next base: position 519 of record CAJBVC010000472.1, on the reverse strand, counting down.
TCATAGTGTGCCAAGAAACTGTTGCGGGCTGGGGGCGCGCAAACGCTGTTGCAGGCGTTGCCAAAGCGGCAGCTCGCTCGGCACCAGTGTGATGGCCTGGCGCTCACCGCACAGGGTCAGCCGAACATCCTGCTTGGCTTGCAACTGGCCATTGACGCGCGCCAGCACAGTGCTGTCGAGTGTTTCCCAGGCTTTTGTCCAGGCTTTGGCATCATCCTGCCGCGCCGGGGCACTGAGGGAGTCGTGCACAGAGACGGGCGAAGTACCCGTGGCCACGTTATCGGCGACAAAATCGGCGGGCAGCGTGCCGGTACCGCTGACCCAGAAAGAATTGATGTCTGGCAACTTGAACTTGGCGCGCGCCTCGTTGACCGGGTGGCGGTACAGCAGCATCTGCATTTCGTTTTGCAGGCGCCGAAGCGGCTGCGCCTGCGTTTGACCAGGTGCCCAACGGTCGATCGTTTGGCCGGCGACCCTTTCCAGCGACGCGGTGGGCAGGTCCTCGAACACGGCACCACG
>CAJBVC010000471.1 GCA_903958915.1 uncultured beta proteobacterium | reverse complement strand
GCTGAGCGCTGCGGGCCACAGCTTCGCAGCCGGCTTGCTGCACCATGCAGATGCCTTGAGCGCGTTGTGCGCGCCCACCGTCAACAGTTACAAGCGCCTGGCAACGAGTTCGGTCGCCTCCGGTACCACCTGGTCGCCGGTGTGGAAAAGCTATGGCGACAACAACCGTACTTGCGTGGTGCGCACAGTGGCAGGCCGCCTGGAATGGCGCTTGCCCGACCCCTCCTGCAATCCCTATGTGGCGATTGCAGCCACCCTGGCAGCGGGGTTGGATGGGCTCGACCAGGCCCTGTCTGCACCCGATCCGGTAGATGAAGACTTGTATGAACGCCGCGCTGCCGGTGGCGCAATGCCTCCCCGCTTGCCACGCAGCCTGGACGAGGCGGTGACCGCCCTGGAGTGCAACGCCCATCTGCGTGAAGTGCTGGGCCACGCATTCTGCGAAGAATTCACTCGACTCAAGCGTATTGAGTGGGATTCTTTCCATTTGCACGTCAGCCAATGGGAGTTGAATCGCTACGCCGACGCCTTCTAGTTCACATCCCGATTTCGTCGTCTCGCATTGTGAAAATATTTGGCCAAGTGCTTGAATGCATTGGCTTTTTTTGCAAAATATATGTCTTATATAAGACATAAGATGCGATTTCAGTCTTATAGAAGACTAGAATTGCGTTGCCGATAAATCGCATTTACTGCCAAGGCTTTTGCTAAACCCTACTACGGAGTAACACCATGACCCATCAGACCCGTGAACAACAAATCGCCGCCCTGGAAAAAGACTGGGCCACCAACCCCCGCTGGAAGGGCATCAAACGCGGCTACAGCGCCGCCGATGTGGTGCGTCTGCGTGGCAGCCTGAACATCGAGCACACGCTGGCCAAGCGCGGCGCTGAAATCCTGTGGGACAAGATCAACGGTGGCTCCAAAAAAGGCTATGTGAACGCCTTCGGCGCCATCACTGCCGGCCAGGCCATGCAACAAGCCAAAGCGGGACTCGAAGCCGTCTATCTGTCAGGCTGGCAAGTCGCCGCGGACGGCAACACGTCGGAGACCATGTACCCCGACCAGTCGCTGTACGCGTACGACTCGGTGCCCGCCATGGTGCGCCGTATCAACAACACCTTCAAGCGTGCCGACGAAATCCAGTGGCAGCGCGGCGTCAACCCGGGTGACAAGGAATTCATTGACTATTTCCTGCCGATCGTGGCAGACGCAGAAGCCGGTTTCGGTGGCGTGCTCAATGCCTTTGAACTGATGAAGAACATGATTGCTGCCGGCGCTGCCGGCGTGCACTTCGAAGACCAACTCGCGGCCGTGAAGAAGTGCGGCCACATGGGCGGCAAGGTGCTGGTGCCCACGCGAGAAGCCTGCGAAAAGCTGATCTCAGCGCGCTTTGCTGCCGACGTGATGGGTGTGTCTACCATTGTGCTGGCGCGTACCGACGCAGAAGCCGCCAACCTCATCACCTCCGATTACGACGCGAACGACAAACCCTTCCTCACCGGTGAGCGCACGCAGGAAGGCTTTTACCGTGTCAAAAACGGCCTGGAGCAGGGCATCAGCCGCGGTGTGGCCTATGCACCCTACGCCGACCTGGTGTGGTGCGAAACCGGCACGCCCGATCTCGGTTTCGCGCGAGAGTTTGCGCAAGCCGTGCAAGCTGCCTGCCCCGGAAAGCTGCTGTCGTATAACTGCTCGCCGTCATTCAACTGGAAGAAAAACCTCGACGACAAGACTATCGCCGTGTTCCAGGACGAACTGGCCGCCATGGGTTACAAGTACCAGTTCATCACGCTGGCTGGTATCCACATCAACTGGTTCAATACGTTCCAGTTTGCCCACGCCTACGCCCGCGGCGAAGGCATGAAGCACTATGTCAACATGGTGCAGGAGCAGGAATTCGCCGCACGCGACAAGGGCTACACCTTCGTGTCGCACCAGCAGGAAGTTGGCGCCGGTTACTTCGACGAAGTCACCACCGTCATTCAGGGTGGCCACTCCAGCGTCAAGGCGCTGACGGGGTCTACCGAAGAAGAGCAGTTCCACTAAGCTGGGTGCGAAGGTGCTGCCAACGCAGCATCTCGAGCGGGAAAAGGTCGGGTCTTGCAAAGGATCCCGGCCTTTTTTCATTTGCGGTGCAACTGTGTTCGAAAACATGAGGCCGTCTCTTGGGTCGGTCCAATTCTTTTGACATCAGCAATTGCATGAAGCGAAACTGAACTCTATGTTTCACTTTCTTCGGAGTGTTGCGCACTTGCCAGGCGACTTCTAATATGGGCCAAATGCTGAAGCATGGTTTCGCAGAATGCTATAGGTCTGGATCATGCGCTCGGCGGGAGGTCGTCGATGCTTTGTGCAATGGATTTAGATAGTCTGGAGACGTTGAGTGACGGCGTAATCTTGCTCGATTGCCACGGTCAGATCTTGGACTTCAACCGCGCTGCCAAGCCGTGGCTCGCCTCCACTGCCCTTGCAGCGAAGGCGATCGGTGACATGGTCGAACAGGTATCAAAGAAGCAGGAGCGGCTTGCCAAGTCATTGCCGCCCAACGTGTGCCGAACGCAGCCCGCCGAGACTACTGCGGCACACTCCGATCGGTCATGATGGAGCCGGCACCTGAACCCACCTCGGCCCCGCCGCCAGACGTCAAGCTGACTCGCTTGATTGTCGAGCTGAACAACCTGCGCGATGCGCTGGTCAATCTCTCGCTGCTCACGCACGACTACCTGTATGAGCTGGATTCGGCGCAGCGCGTTCAGGCGACTTATGAGGCCGATCAGGCTATTGAACGCGCCAAGGCGTCGGCATGCCAATCTCCCCGAAGACTGTGAGATGGGAAGCGTAGGCCGTTGGTTTTGCGGCTGGCTATTGCTGTTCGCTCTGGCGCTACCGCTTGGTGTCTCGGCGCAGGCGCTGGCCGTACACGACCTGTCGGTGCTGGTCGATGCCGAGGGCACCGAAACCATAGACAGTGTCAGCGCCCACGCGGCGAGCCCGCGCTTTGTTCCGATCAGCGGTGGGTTGGGTGCCGGCTACACGCGCAAG
>CAJBVC010000470.1 GCA_903958915.1 uncultured beta proteobacterium | reverse complement strand
GCGCTGACGGGCAAGGACATGGAAGACATCCGCACCGCCATGAGTTTTCGGGCCGACTATGTGGCGGTGAGCTTTCCCAAGAACGCGACCGACATGGAAATGGCGCGCCAGTTGTGCAATGTGGCTGCGGCCGAATACGACCACAAGCCCGGCTTGATTGCCAAGATCGAGCGCGCCGAGGCCATCCCCAAGCTGCTGGAAATTTTGCTGGCCAGCGACGGCATCATGGTGGCCCGCGGCGACCTGGCAGTCGAGGTCGGTAATGCCATCGTTCCCGGCCTGCAAAAGCGCATGATCAAGCTTGCCCGTGAGCATGACCGGGTCGTGATTACTGCTACTCAGATGATGGAGTCCATGATCACCAACCCGGTGCCCACCCGGGCCGAGGTGAGCGATGTGGCCAATGCTGTACTCGACGGCACCGATGCGGTGATGTTGTCGGCTGAAACGGCCGCCGGGAAGTACCCACTGGAAACAGTGGTGGAGATGGCCAAGATCTGCCACGCCGCCGAGGGTGGCGACCAGATGGAGTTGGACGACGACTTCACCGGGAAGACTTTCCACCGTATTGACAATGCCATCGCAATGGGGGCGCTGTTTACCGCCCACCATCTTGGTGCCAAGGCGATTGTGGCCATGACCGACAGCGGCTCCACGGCGCTGTGGATGAGTCGCCACCTGATCCACGTGCCGATATACGCACTGACTTCCAAGCGGGCGACGCAACGCCGCATGACGCTGTACCGCAACGTGCGCCCCCTGCTCATCGACACCAGTGCCGACCGTGACACAGCGCTGGCAGAAGTCGAGAGCAATTTGAAACAGCGTGGCATTGTGCAGCCAGGTGATGTCTATGCCATTACCTGTGGTGAACCGATGGGGGCAGCGGGGGGCACCAATATGCTGAAAATCTGTATGGTGGCGTGAGGGCTAAAATCAGTCACACGGTACAAGTTACCAAGCGTTTACCAACTCAATAGGGAAATCTGATGGCACTCGTTTCAATGCGCGAACTTCTGGACCACGCCGCCGCCAATGGCTACGGCATTCCGGCCTTTAACGTCAACAATCTGGAGCAAGTCCAGGCCGTCATGGAGGCCGCCAAAGAGGTTGGTGCTCCTGTCATCTTGCAAGCCAGCGCCGGCGCCCGCAAATATGCTGGTGAAGCCTTCATCAAGCATTTGATTCAAGCCGCCATTGAGGCCTATCCCAATATCCCGCTGGTGATGCACCAGGACCACGGACAGAGCCCCGAAATTTGTCAGGGCGCCATCAATCTGGGCTTCAGCTCGGTCATGATGGACGGTAGCCTCGAAGGTGACGGCAAGACCATTGCCAGCTACGAGTACAACGTCGAAGTCACCCGCAAAGTGGTAGCAATGGCCCACGCAACCGGCGTCACAGTGGAAGGCGAGCTGGGTTGCCTAGGCAGTTTGGAGACCATGAAGGGTGACAAGGAAGACGGCCACGGCACCGATGCCACCATGACCCGCGAGCAGATGCTGACCAACCCCGAGCAAGCAGCTGACTTTGTCAAGCGCACGCAACTCGACGCCTTGGCCATCGCGATTGGCACCAGCCACGGCGCCTACAAGTTCACCCGCAAGCCCACTGGCGACATTCTGGCCATTGACCGTGTCATGGAAATCAACAAGCGACTGCCCAACACGCACTTGGTCATGCATGGCTCCAGCAGCGTGCCGCAAGATTTACTGGCCATCATCAACCTGTACGGCGGCAAGATGAAAGAGACCTACGGCGTGCCGGTGGAAGAGATTCAAAAGGCCATCAAGTTCGGC
>CAJBVC010000469.1 GCA_903958915.1 uncultured beta proteobacterium | reverse complement strand
GAAACTGAAGTTCGACAGGCAATGCAGTTCGGCGTAGGCGGGGAGTGGATCGGAGGAGTCCATGGTGACTGTATTTTTATACAGTTATTTCCGCAAAGCAAGGACCAGTCTTGCCTGTAGCCAAACCGACATCTATCTCTGCAGGGACTGAACGCCCACCAGCAAGGGCTTAAATCGGGGCCAACTTTCACGTGCCCGTAGCATGCTCCTGTAAACTGCACATTACAAATCCAACCCACGGTGCAAAGGCACACATTCGAAAATCAAATGCCTGCAGCAAACAGCAAACCCTTTGTGATCGGTGTCGCCGGCGGCAGTGGCAGTGGCAAATCGACGGTGACGCGCGAGGTGCTGGCGTCCATTGGGCCGGAAATGGCGGCGGTGGTGATGCAGGACGATTACTACCTTGACCAAACCGACATGTCGCCGCAAGATCGGCGCAAAACCAATTACGATCACCCGGACGCTTTTGACTGGCCACTGATGATGCAGCACGTGCAAGCGCTGCGCCGTGGCGAGTCGATAGAGATGCCCGAGTACGACTTTGCACTGCACAACCGCTCCAGCACGACCATACACATCAAACCCGCGCCGGTGATCGTCATCGAAGGTCTGTTTGCGCTTTACGATGCAGAGTTACGCAAGATGATGTCGCTGAAGATCTTTGTCGACACGGCGCCCGATGTGCGTTTTATCCGACGCCTGCAACGTGATATCGCCGAGCGCGGGCGCAGCACCGAGACCGTGATCCAGCAGTATCTCGACACCGTGCGCCCCATGCACAAGCAGTTCATCGAGCCCACCAAGCGGCACGCCCATGTGATCCTGCCGCACGGTGCCAACGGGCCTGCGGTGGATATCATCACCACCAAGGTGGCGAACGTGATTCGCGATCTGGAACGCGCGTAAGGCGCGGCAAGGCGTACCAAACCGCCAAGGATATTGAGACACAACGCCAAGGAGACTCACCCATGACCCGCTACCCTTTGCCTGATTTGAAGAGCCTGCCCGCCGACCTGCAGCAGCGCATTCTGGAAGTACAGGAGAAATCCGGCTTTGTCCCCAATGTCTTTCTGGCGCTGGCCCGGCGACCTGCCGAGTGGCGCGCCTTTTTCGCCTACCACGACGCACTCATGCTGCGCGAAGACTCGGGTCTGACCAAGGGCGACCGGGAGATGATTGTCACCACCTCCAGCGCAGCCAACCACTGCCTGTATTGCGTGGTGGCGCACGGGGCCATCCTGCGCATCTATGAGAAAAAACCGTTGGTGGCCGACCAGGTCGCCACCAACTACCGCAAGGCCGACATCACACCCCGCCAGCGCGCCATGCTCGACTTTGCCATGAAGGTCTGCAAGCACAGCGACGCAATCGAAGAAGGCGATTTTGTTGCTCTGCATACACATGGCTTCAGCGACGAAGACATCTGGGACATTGGCGCCATCACGGCCTTCTTCGGCCTGTCCAACCGCATGGCCAATCTGTCGGGCATGCTGCCCAACCCCGAGTTCTACACCATGGGGCGCACGCCGAAGCCGAAGAAGGATGCAGCGACCTGATGCGATTGACATCGCACCGTGATGGCGCCAAAATGGCGCCATTATCCATTTCGGAGCCAAAACGGTGCCAAATTTGTCTATCAAGGATGTGCCGGAAGACTGGGCCGAAGCGCTGCGACAACGCGCTGCGCGCAACCACCGGTCGCTGCAGGGTGAACTGATGGCCATCGTCGAGCAGGCCATCCAGCAGGAACCTTCCACGCAAACCTACGACCCTGCCAACCCGGGCGCACCCCGCGTGGTCGGCTTCGACAAACGCGGCTGGCCGATCGTGCGGCAGGGCTGGAAGACCCCTGAGCAAGTGATCGCGGAAATGCGCGAAAAGTACCCCGTCCCCATTGCCAACCAGTTGTCCAGCATTGACATCATTCGCCAGGACAGGGATAGCCGGTGAGCACCGTGCCGCGCACGCTCTACGTGGCGGAGCCGCCAGCCCAATACCTTGCCCGACCACCCTTGGTGGTGGACTGCAGCACCATTGCGGGCATTGTGTTCGGCGAGCCCTGGCAGGACAACGCGAGAACCAGCATTGAAGGGCGCACCCTGCACGCACCGCACCTGCTGCATTGCGAGATCGCCAACGTCGCGCTCAAGAAGCAACGGCGCGGCGAAGCGCACGCCATGGCCGGCCTGGCGGATGCCACGAGCATGTCCATCAGCCTGCACCCCATCGATGCGCTGCGGGTGGCCGAGCTGGCCCAGCGCTACCAGCTCTCCGCCTACGACGCCGCCTACCTCTGGTTGGCGGCCGACCTCAAATGCCCGCTGGCCACCTTCGACGAGAAGCTGGCCGCTGCCGCGCAAACCCATCTGGCCAGCCTGCCCTGAGGCGGCACTGCGACGCTTCGCCGGGCGCACGATCGCGACCATTTTCACAGCAAGGAGACTGTATGCGCTGGAGTCCCACGTTGTTTCGCTGGCATCGCTGGCTCGGGTATCTGGTCGCGCTGCAAGTGCTGGCCTGGATGGTGGGCGGTCTCATCTTCTCGTGGGTGCCGTTTCAGGCCTGGGTGAAGAGTGGCGATGTATTCAGGAAACCCATACAGCCCTTGCCGACCAGCCTGGTGGCCGCCGTGAACTCGCTGCCCACCGATCAAGGTGAACTGCTGGCACTGCAAAGCGTGGCCACCGCAGCAGGTCCCGCGCTCAAGCTCCGTTACGCCAAAGGCGAGGTGTTCATCAGCGCCAACGGTGGATCTCTGCCCACACCGCAATCCGCGCAGATCGCCGCGTACGCAAAATCACTCTACACGGGAGACGCACCGTTGGTGTCTGTGACTCTGCTCGATGTGGTACCCAATCGGTTGGGTCTGGTGCGCGAGATGGGTGAAAAGCAGAACCTCTGGCAGGTGCTGTTCGACGACGCGCTCAAGACCCGTTTCTACTTCGACAACCGCAGCGGCGAGTTTCTGGCGGCCCGCAATGAGGCCTGGGTGCTGTACGACTTTCTGTGGCGCCTGCACGTGATGGACTACCGTGGCGGCGAGGATTTCAACAACTTCCTGTTACGCGCGGCATCCGTGGTTGCCCTGTTACTGACGCTGACCGGTCTCACGCTGAGTGCTTTGGCGATTCGGCGCAATGTGCGCAAACGCAGTGCCGCCAGCCAATCCTTCAGAGATCCGGTATAACGAAGGGCAACGCTTTGACCGATGTTGGAGGGATACTCTCCCCCATGAAGTTAAGCCACTTAAGCGCCGCCTCGATGGGGTTGCTCCTGTTGTCGGGATCCATGAGCGCAGCCCTTGCGCAGCATTCCACGGCACAAGCCGCACAAGACGCGCAACGCCACCAGGCTATCGCGCAGGCGCATGGCGCGGCCGCGCAATGCCTGACCGATGGAGGACAGGTGTCCAACTGCCTGACGGTGCTCAAAGCCAGTTGTGTGGGTCTGGGGATCGGCAAGTATTGTGGCTTGAAGGAAGACGCAGTAGCGCAAGCCGCAATTGCTCTAAACCAAACGGCGCAGGCGCATCAACGCATGGCGCAATGCATCCAGTCAGCCAAACCGTACGAAGACTGCCTGTGGGACCTGCAATCCGCTTGCAAGGGGCTGGCCGTTGGCAAATACTGCGGCATGGTGCACGCCCACACCTTCTAGTCGGCCAAATTTATGGCCCCGGCGCAGCGCCGCAAACATCGCATTTCCCGTACAGCGTCAGTTCATGGCGCTCCACCGTGAATCCGTCGGGCGCAATGTCCAGCAAGTCGCCCGGGCAATGGTGCACATCAAACACCTTGTCGCACCCTGTGCAATGAAAGTGGTGGTGGTGCGCGTGGCCGGTGGACTCGTAGCGTGGAATCTCACCGGGCAGCGATACCACGGTCAGGCTATTGGCTTCCACCAGTGATTTCAAATTGCGATAGACCGTGGCCATGCCCAAACCTGCCACCTGCGTTTGGGCGCTTTCAAGGATTTCCTGCGGCAATAGGGGGCGTTGCGCCGCGTCAATGACGGCTTTGATGGCATCGCGTTGGCGGGTGGAGCGTTCCATGGATCTATCGGTTTGAGGGAGGTTGCAGAATTATCCGTCGGAGTTCGTTATGATATTGATAACGCAATATCACTAAGGACATTCCATGCCATTACTTCGCCCACCTTCGCGCCTGCATTGGGCCAGCACCGTTGTTCTGGCACTTGCGACACATTCCGTCTTGGCGCAAGAGGTCAAGCCAGTAACGCTTCCCGAAGTGGTGGTCCAACCCAAGGCCATCCTCACCAAGCCTGGCGCGCTGCGCGAGGACGTGGTCCAGACCGAGTCGATTGACGCCAAAGCCATTGCGCTGTCGGGCGCGACCAATTTGCCGGAGTTGATGGCCAATCGGCCCGGTGTCGATGTGCAAGTGGAATGCTCAGTCTGCAACTCGCGCAACATCACGCTGAACAACCTGCCCGGTCGTTTTACCACCCTGATGGTCGATGGCGTGCCGATTTTTTCATCGGTCTCCAACGCCTATGGCCTGGACATGATTGGGCTCAATGGGCTGGAACGCGTCGATATCTCGCGGGGTGCAGGCACCAGTCTGGTGGCGCCGGAATCGCTGGCGGGCACCGTCAATCTGGTCACCAAGCGCTCCGCCGCCAATGCCGTGGAGCTCGATCTGGCACTGGGCAGCGATGGCTTGCGGCGCCAGTCGATTTATGCCACGCGGGCCTTTGGCGGAGGCGCGCTGGCACTCACGGCAACGCAACAGCGCCAGGACAGCGTGGATGCTTCCGGGGTGGGCGTCTCGCAATTCACCGGTTTTGAGCGGGGACACCTCGGTGCCGGGCTCTTTCTGGACGATGTGGGCGGCTTCAAGGTCAAGGCGCGGCTGGACCACCTGGAAGAAACGCGCATGGGTGGGCCGCTGGGTACCGACTATGACGGCGTGCGGGCAGACCGCAGCAGCAACCCGTTTGACTTCAGCAAAGGCATCAACGGCTCGCCGGACCGCGACCGTTGGATCGACCCCTCCACCGGTAGCTTGGGTGCGGCGTATGAAGATGGGCGTTTCGGCTTTGCCCAGATCATTAAGACCCGGCGCGACCAGCTCGTCACGACGGCGCAACGCAATCTTGACGTCGGTCGCCTGCGTCTGGCACTGGGGTACGCCGAGCACCAGCAGGACTCTTGGTACGGCGGAGACGCTGACTACTTTGGCAAGCAGCAGCAATACTATTTGGAAGGTAGTTTGCAAACCCCGCTTGGCGCAACGCTTGT
>CAJBVC010000468.1 GCA_903958915.1 uncultured beta proteobacterium | reverse complement strand
CAAAACGCGCCCGTCTGGGCACCAGTGCGCAGCATGGTCTCCAGCGCTGAGAAACCCAGAATGATCCAGTGCTGGTACCAGCGGTTCTTCGCCGCTTCGTCCACTTTCAATTCGCGCTCCAGGTATTGCAGCACGCGCAGGTTGTTCAGCGGATGAATGTCACAGGCAATGCTCTGCGACAAAGCACGAACGCGCGCGCGCCCGGCGGTGTCTGCGGGCAGCAATGCGGGCTTGGGGTAAGCCTCCTCCAGATACTCCAGGATTGCTAGCGACTGGCCAAGCGTCAGGTCGCCATCCACCAGCGTCGGGATCAGGTGCGCGGGGTTCAACTGCGCGTAGTCCGGCGCGTGCTGCTCGCCACCACCGCGTACCAAGTGCACCGGGATAGCCTCATAAGGCAGGCCTTTCAGGTTGAGCGCTATGCGCACCCGGTAGGCGGCGGAACTGCGAAAGAACGTGTAAAGCTGGATCATGGTGGTACCTCAAAACGGTCGGATTTGGTGATTGCAGCGTCTTGGTTTCAAGGGCGCGCGGCCAGCACCGTGCCACGGCACTCACCAAATCCGATGCGCCGAAAGCCCGCTCGCTGACAGTAACCGCGCAGGATCACCGTGTCACCATCCTCAAGAAAAGTGCGGGTTTCTCCATGGGACAAGACCAGGGCGCGCTTGCCCCCCTGACTCAGTTCCAACTGCGAGCCGCCTTGCTCTGGCAGTGGGCCGGAGAGCGTGCCGGTGCCAAAAAGGTCACCACAGCGCAAATTGCAGCCATTGACGGTGTGGTGTGCCACGAGTTGCGCCAACGTCCAGTACGCGTCGCGGTAATTGGACGTGCTCAAGAGGTCGCCCGCATGCCCGGCCTCGCGCATCCTGGCGGTTTGCAGCCACACCTCCAGTGTGATGTCGACAGCGCCGTGCTCGCGGTTGGGCTGCGAGTCCAGGTAGGGCAAGGGCTGCGGGTCCCCCATGGGCCGGGTGAAAGCAGCGCGAAACGGCGCAAGCGCCTCCAGCGTCACAACCCAGGGCGACACTGTGCTGGCGAAGTTCTTTGAGAGGAAGGGTCCCAGCGGCTGGTATTCCCAGCCCTGGATGTCGCGCGCGCTCCAGTCATTGAACAGTGTCAGGCCAAAGACGTGTGCTTCGGCGTCCAGCATCGCAATCGGCTCGCCAGCGGCGTTCGGGCGGGCAATGAACGCGCCCAGCTCCAGTTCAAAGTCGAGCCGGGCGCTGGGTCGCAACTTGGGCTCCACGGCATCGGCCGCCTTGGTCTGCCCTTTGGGGCGCGCAAAGGTGTGCCCCAGCCCGGGTTGACTGACCGCAATGGAGGAGGACCTTCCGTGGTACCCGATCGGCACCCATTTATAGTTGGGCAGCAAGGGGTTGTCGGGCCGGAACTGCTTGCCTACCGTCGTGGCGTGGTGAATGCTGGTGTAAAAGTCCGTGTAGTCGCCGATGTCGCATGGCAAGCCCATTTCCACGTCCGCCTGCGCAACCAGCGCCGCGCGAAAACGGGCCTCGTCATGGCTGCCCAACTGCAATCCTTTTGATAGCGCCCGACGCACGTCCAGCCTGCGCTGGCGGCCCAAAAGCATCAAAGAATGAATGTCACAAGAGTCAGTTAACCCAGCGTGGCACAGGTCCAGCACCTGGTCTCCAATGGCCACACCGACGCGCCAGGCAGACTCTGAGCCCCTGCGGAAGCGGCCAAAAGGCAGGTTCTGAATGGGGAAGTCGGTGTCTGGATTGTTGGCCGACTCGACCCAGCTATGTAAACCTGCATCATGCGTGCCATCCAGGGCGACACTCATGGTGTGAACTCGCGTTGGTGGAGAAACGCAGCGTGCCTGGGTGCGCGCTTGGTCTTGCTCCACTCTTCCAGCATGTCCCATTTGACGGCGTCTAGACGCTGCAGCATGTCCTCTTCCTGCGGGTCCGGGTAGGCCAGCTCGACCCGGTGTCCGTTGGGGTCGAAGAAATAGATCGAGTGGAACGCGCCGTGATCGGTAACACCCAGCACATCGACCCCGTGCGCCTGGAGGTGCGCCCGAAATTCGAGCAACGTGGCACGGTCTTTCACCTTGAACGCGATGTGTTGCACCCACTCGGGCGTGTTGGGGTCGCGCCCCATCGGCGGCTGGGTGGGCAGCTCAAAAAAAGCCAGTACATTGCCGTCGCCCGCATCGAGAAACACATGCATATAAGGGTCTGGCGCCTTGGTCGAGGGCACCAAGTCCTCGGCAATCGCCAGCACAAAGTCCATTTTGAGCATGGTCTGGTACCACAGAACCGTTTCCTTGGCGTCTTTGCAGCGGTAGGCCACATGGTGAATGCGATCGATCTTCATCATGGTGCCTCCACCGTGATGGCACCACGGCGCACCTGATCGCGCTCGAGCGACTCAAACAGCGCCTTGAAGTTGCCCTCACCAAAGCCGTCGTCAAGTTTGCGCTGGATGAACTCGAAGAATACCGGCCCCAGCAGAGTCTGGGAAAAGATCTGCAGCAGCAGCCGGGGCTTGCCGCCCGCGGTGCTTCCATCGAGCAGGATGCCGCGGGTCTGCAGTTCGGCAGTGGGTTCACCGTGGCCCGGCAGTCGCTCCTGCAGCATCTCGTAGTACACCTCGTTGGGCGCCGTCATCAAAGGCACGCCGGCCATTTGCAGGCTGTCCACACTGGCGATCAGGTCGTCGCACAAGAGCGCAATGTGCTGGATGCCCTCGCCATTGAACTGCATCAAAAACTCTTCGATCTGGCCATTACCTTTGCCAGACTCTTCGTTGAGCGGGATACGGATCTTGCCGTCTGGCGCGGTCATGGCGCGCGAGGTCAAGCCGGTGTACGCGCCCTGGATGTCAAAGTAACGAATCTCGCGAAAGTTGAAGATCTTCTCGTAGAAACCGCCCCAAAAACCCATGCGCCCGCGGTACACGTTGTGCGTCAGGTGGTCGATGATCGAAAAGCCATGCCCAAGCGGCCGCCGGTCCACGCCCTCGATGAACTTGAAGTCGATGTCGTAAATGGACTGGCCGTCCTCAAAACGGTCAATCAGGTACAGCGGCGCGCCACCGATGCCCTTGATGGCCGGCAAATTCAGTTCCATCGGCCCGGTCGGCATTTCCATGGGTTGCGCACCCAGTTCCAGGGCACGTGCATAGGCCAGATGCGAGTCCCGCACCCGAAAGGCCATGCCACACGCACACGGGCCATGCTCCGCGGCAAAGTAGCCCGCCGGGCTCTTGGGCTCCCGGTTGACAATGAAGTTGATCTGGCCCTGTCGGTACAACACCACGTCTTTCGAGCGGTGCCGCGCGACCAGGACAAAGCCCAATTTCTCAAACAGCGGCTCGAGCGTGTTGGGGGTGGGAGAGGCGAACTCCACAAACTCAAACCCCATCAACCCCATCGGATTTTCAAACAGATCAGACATACAAATACTCCTAAAAGTGAAGCGGCTTACGCAGGCCAGACAAGCGCTACGGGCTGATTCGGCGGTGCACAGGGCTGGCCTGTAGGGCGCAAACCAACAGGGTTGACACTGTACCGCGGGCCGACCCAAATGTCCCGGGGGTCCTTGGGAAATCGCCAAGTTTTCAGGTCAAGGTGGCATCCATCTTGCTGCATACTTATCCTCTTCTATTCAACGGACACAGAACTCATGCCCTCACTCAATTTCATCGGCGGCGAAAAAGGCGGGGTTGGAAAATCCGTCGCCGCCCGTCTGCTGGCGCAATACTTCATTGACCACGATCGGCCCTTTACAGGCTTTGATACCGACCGTTCCCACACCTCGTTTACCCGCTTTTATGCCGACTACGCAGCCCCGGTCATCGTGGACACCTACGAAGGGCTGGACCAGATTGCCGCGGTGTTTGAAGAACCCGCGGTGGATGGACAAGGCAAGAGCGTCATTGTCGATCTGGCAGCGCAGACCGCGCTGCCGCTGTCGCGCTGGGTACGCGACTCTGACCTGCTCTCCCTCATGGCGGAGATGGGCGTCACCGTGAACTTCTGGCACCTGGCCGATGCAGGTAAAGACTCGGTAGACCTGTTGGACCGGCTGCTCAATACCTATGGCGCTGGCCCCAATTATTTCGTCGTGAAAAACCTGGGGCGCGGCTCCGATTTTTCCCAGCTCGAACAGTCCGCTGCGCTGAAAAAGGCGCTGGCTTTGGGCGCCCAGGTGGTGTCGCTACCCCAACTCCACGAGGGCAGCATGCGCAAGATTGATCGCCAAAACGCCAGTTTCTGGGCCGCCAGCCACACCACATCCGGCACGGACGCCCTGGGAATGCTGGAGCGCCAGCGGGTACGGACCTGGCTGAAAAACGCCTATGCGGCGCTCGATACGCTGCCGTTGGGTTGAGATCAGCCTGAGCAACGGGACCGAAACCGTGTGGCGCGAGAATCCGGCACGTCGCATGTTGCAAGGAAAACGAAGGTTCCGAATAGTATGATCCTTCCGAACACCACCATTTTCTTTTAACCTTGTTAGGAGTTTTCCCATGATGAACACATCCGCTCAGCGCCGCGATTTTCTGAAGATCAGCGGCTCGGCGCTGGCAGCAATCCCCGTCATCGCCCTCACCGGCAATGCCATGGCAGCTCCGAATACTGCAATGAGAACTGCCCTGAAGTACCAGGACAAGCCCTTGGCCGATAAGAACTGCGCCAACTGCCTGCACTTCGTTCCAGGGGCGTCTGCAACAGCAAAGGGTGGTTGCAAGTTGATGCCTGGTGATACCGAGATCGCTCCGGCCGGCTATTGCACCGCCTGGGCCAAGAAAGCCTGATAGATCACTTCTTGCAAGTAGCCTGTTTCACATGGCGAGACAGGCGACTTTGCAGGTGACTTTTTTTTGGTCCCCTGGTGCGTGCCGGATTGTCACGGCCCAACTGGCATGCGGCATACTCCAATGACGCCATGCCCGCTTCCCCGCCCCTGAATTCCAACGAAATCGACGGTCTGCCACCCGCAGCGGCGGTTTGGCGTGCGCCATTCGCAGCAACGGGGCACTTTGATGAACTGCGTGCAGGCCTTTCCAAAGCCACTCCAGTCGACACAAACGCTCCTGATTCGATAGCTGGTGACGCGATGTTTGCGGCGCATTGGCGGCATTTCTTCGATGCCTGCCTGACCGACGGCGCAGGCGATCTGAGCCAGCGCGCAGAGCGTCTGGCGCGCCAGATTCGTGACAACGGAGTGACGTACAACGTCTACGCCGATGAGGGTGGCCCGCAGCGGCCGTGGTCACTGGGGCTGTTTCCACTCATCATTTCGCCTCAGAGCTGGCAACAAATCGAATCGGGCGTGGCCCAGCGTGTGCGTCTGCTCGACCGGGTGATGGCCGACGTCTATGGGCCCCAGGAGCTATTGGCCCAAGGCTTGCTGCCACCCGCTCTGGTCCATGGTCATCCGGGCTATCTGCGCTCCATGCACGGCGTGCAACCGGT
>CAJBVC010000467.1 GCA_903958915.1 uncultured beta proteobacterium | reverse complement strand
CCCTGTTTCGTATGTGCTCCAACCATCTCGAACTCGACCCCCTGTATGCGGAAGTCAAGGAACGCATTGCCGACATGAACCAGTACCTGGAAACCGACAGCATGCGCCGCCAGGCCAACACCGTCGTGCGCCTCACGGTGGTGACGATACTCGGTCTGATCGGAACCATTACCACGGGTTTTCTGGGCATGAACCTGCTGGCCGAGGCCGATGCTTCGACGACGCGCAAGTTGGTCATTTTCAGCATCGTATTTCTGGCGACCACTTCCTTGACCGTCTATGCAATGGCCAAGTCCAAACGCCTGTCCGATTTTCTGGACGTACTCACCGACGAACGTGCCAGCTTCTGGCAAAAGTGCAAAGCTTTTGTAGCGATTTGGCAGCGTGACAACGACTAGGCGGGAGTAGACTCCAACTTTTGGGGATTCAGCGCGCCTCTGCGCACAGCGCCGCCACACAGACCGTTATGAAGCTCCCGTTTTTTCATTGGCACTCCATCAACAGTCGGGTGACCCTGTTCACGCTGGCCGTTTTCCTTGTCAGCGTCCTGGCACTGGGTTTCTATGCCAGCCGCTTGCTGCGCGAAGACATGCAAAACATGTTGGGAGAGCAGCAGTTTGCGGCAGTCTCGGTCATCGGGCACGAAATCAATGACGGTCTGACCCAACGCCTGCGGGCTCTGGAATTGATTGCCAAGCAAGTGACACCCGCCGTGCTGGCCAATGGTGACGCCTTGCAGTCGTTGCTGGAACAACGCCCGTTGGTGCAATTGCTCTTCAACGCTGGTGCATTTGCCACCGGCACTGATGGCGTCGCCGTGGCAGATGTTCCTGGAACGGCGCGCCGGCGCGGTGTGAATTATCGTGATCGTGATTTCGTTGCAGCTGCGCTCACGCAAGGCCAAGCGTCGATTGGACGGCCGGTGCTGGGCAAGCAGCTGAATGCTCCCCTGTTTTCCTTGGCGGTGCCCATTCGCAACGCCCAAAACCAAGTGATTGGCGTGCTGGCAGGAACAACCGACCTGAGCCAGCCCAACTTTCTCGACCAGATCGCCTTCAGCCAGTATGGCAAGACTGGCGGATACCTGCTGATCGCACCGCAACACAAGCTCTTTGTAACTGCCTCCGACAAGGCGCGCGCCCTACAACCGATACCGGCGCCTGGACTCAATTCCATGCACGATCGCTATATGAACGGCTACGAAGGGTTTGGACTGGCGACCAGTTCACGCGGCGTGCTGGAACTGTCTGCGGCCAAAGGCATTCCTGCGGCGGGCTGGTTCATTGTGGCAACCCTTCCTGCGCAGGAGGCCTTTGCACCGATCGACCACATGCTGCAACGTCTGTATCTTGGCGCCATGGTCTTGACCGTGCTGGCTGGCGTGCTGGTCTGGTGGCTGATGACCCGGATCCTGAACCAACAGTTTGCGCCCATTCTGGCTGCGACGCGCGCCATCTCGGTCCAAGCGACCAATGGCCAATTGGCGCAAACCCTGCCGGTGCTGCGCCAGGACGAAATTGGTGAATTGATCACCGGGTTTAACCGGCTAATGGAATCTTCGGTACAGCGTGAGGCGCAACTGCGTAGCAGCGAATACCGCTATCGAAGTTTGCTTGAAAACCTCGCCGCCGGGGTGGTGGTTCACGGCCCTGACACCGCGATCATGTTGTCCAATGCGATGGCCGCAACCCTGCTCGGGTTGACCCAGGACCAGATGGTTGGGAAAGTGGCCCCCGACCCCGATTGGTGCTTCCTGAATGAAGACGGTTCACGGATGCCGCTGGAGGATTATCCGGTTAATCAGGTACTGGCCTCCGGTGAACCGCTGCGTGGTTATGTGGTGGGTGTGCAGCGTGCCCAAGGCACCGAGCCGACCTGGGTGCTTTGCAGTGCCTATCCGACATACGATGAAGCGGGCGGTATCAGCCAGGCGATCGTCACGTTCACCGACATCACCGAGCGCAAGCGGGCCGAGGCGGCGCTCACCGCCAGCCAGGCGCGCTGGAGATTTGCCATTGAGGGTGCGGGTTATGGCCTGTGGGACTGGAACATTCAAACCGGCAAGGCCTTTTACTCGTCGCTCTACAAAACCATGCTTGGTTTTTCCGAAGACGAAATTGGCGACACCGCGGACGAATGGAGCAAACGCATTCACCCTGACGACGCACCCGGCGTATTCGCCGCGTTGCAGCCGTATATGGAAGGGAAGGCAGGTTCCGCCAAGGTCGAGTTCCGGATGTTATGCAAGGACGGCCACTGGCTATGGACACTAGGACGAGGCATGGTCATGGAGCGCGATGCCGATGGCAAACCCGTTCGCATGATTGGCACCAACAGCGACATT
>CAJBVC010000466.1 GCA_903958915.1 uncultured beta proteobacterium | reverse complement strand
GGACCGGACCGGCGCACGCCGCTGCCCCTGCCCGAGGGAGTAGCCTGCTTCACGGTGGCCGCAACCCGGGCCGCACGGCGCAGTCTGCTGTCAGAGCGGGTGATTGGTGATGGCTTAGTGCCCTTGGCCAGTGCGTTGGGCCAGCACCCGGAGCCTCAGCACCGCCTGGCCTTTCCCAAAGCCCATCAGTGGATTGGCTACCGCATGAACCACTGGGATTTGCTGCGCCACCCGGAGGTCGCCCGCCAGATCGTGGCCTGGCTGCAGCCTCGAATCTAGTTCAATTCCACCGGCCGGCAAGGATGCGCGGTTGCGCAGATAATCGGGCCCCGCCAAATCTGTTTTCCCTGAAAGAGATCTCCCATGATGCGAAGTGTTCTGCTGGTGATGGTCCTGTCTGCCGGTCTTGCAGCCTGCGACAAGATGCCAGGCAATGGCGATAAGAAGGAAAAGGAGGCCGCACCGGTTACGCTGAAAATCGCGCCAGAAGACGTGTTGGTGGTCCAGGGCAGTGCGTTGGCGTCCGGGCCGGTGGTCACGGGCTCGATTCAGCCGGAACGCAAGGCCGATTTGCGTGCCGAGGTGTCAGCCATCGTGTTGCAGGTTTTGAAGGAAAACGGCGACGCGGTCAAGCGCGGTGACGTGCTGGTGCGGCTGGACGAAACCTCGATCCGCGACAACCTGCAGTCCGCCGAGGACGGTGCGCGCAACGCCGCACTGGCGCTGGACCAGGCCGAGCGCAATCTGAAACGCCTCAAAACCTTGCGCGACTCCGGCATGACATCGCTGCAGGCATTGGATGATGCGGAAGTACGCCGCAACGCGGCGCAAAGTGAAGTATCGGCATCGCACGCCCGTGCCACGCTGGCGCGCCAGCAGTTGCAACGCACGGTGGTGCGCGCACCCTTTGATGGCGTGGTGGGGGATCGCAAGGTGTCGGCCGGTGATACAGCCTCGATTGGCAAGGAACTGCTCAAGGTGATTGACCCGGGCAGCATGCGTTTTGCAGGAAGGGTTTCTGCCGACAAGATCAGCGTGGTGAAGGTGGGGCAGGCAGTCAACTTTCGCATCAATGGCTATGGCAACCAGGATTTTCAGGGCAAGGTAACCCGCGTGGATCCGAGCGCCAATGATGTGACGCGGCAGGTCGAGGTACTGGTGTCCTTTGGTGACGGCAAGCGCCCCGAAGTCGCGGGCCTGTACGCCGAGGGCAATATCGAAGCGGCCAAAGTCACAGCGTTGACATTGCCCGAGTCGGTGCTGATCAAGGCCGGTGACAAGACCTCGGTCTGGCAGGTGAAGAACAACGCCATGCACCGCGTGGAGCTGGTGGTGGGGCCGCGTGATGCGCGTACCGGGTACCACGAAGTGCGCAGTGGCTTGAGCGAGGGTGACGTGATTGTGCGCAGTCCCGGCTCTGGCGTGAAGGAAGGTCAGGCGGTAGAGATGCTGGCCAACAAGCCGCAGCCCACAGCATCGGCCGCGCAGGGGGCATAACCGATGTTCCTGTCCGACTTTTCCATCAAGCGACCGGTTGCCACGGTCGTGTTGATCATTGCCTTGATGGCCGTGGGGTTGCTGGCGATGAGCAAGCTGCGTGTCAACCAGAATCCGGATGTCGAGGTGCCAGGTCTGTTTGTCAGTCTGCCTTACCCGGGAGCGTCGCCCGATACGGTGGAGCGCGAGATAGTTAACCGAATCGAGAAGTCGCTACAAAGCATCTCGGGCGTTACCGACGTGTACTCGAACGCCCAGGAGGGCAGTGCGCGCTTTGACGTAATCTTCTCGTTTGAGAAGAACATGATCGAAGCCTCCGACGAGGTGCGCAACGTGATTGCCAACGTGCGCTACAAGTTGCCCACGGAAATGCGTGAGCCGGTGATTCGACGGTATGACCCCGCTGCGCAGCCGATCATGAACATGGCACTCTCCAGCAGCAAGCAAAGCCACGCAGAAATTTCCAGGCTTGCCGAAGACGTGCTGGCCGACAAGATGCGCGGCATTCCCGGCGTGGCCTCGGTCAATATCGGTGGCTCGCTGAAACGGGAACTGTCGGTGCTGCTACGTGCGGAAAAATTGCGCGAATTCAATGTGTCGGTGGGGGAAGTGGTATCTGCGCTGCGTGCGCAGAATACCAATGCGCCGGTCGGCAAGGTGCGCGGAACTCTGGACGAGGAGAGCATCCGTCTGGTCGGGCGCATCGAATCGCCGGCAGAGTTTCAGGGCATCGTAGTCAAGCGTGTTGCCGGGCAAGTGGTGCGGTTGGGGCAG
>CAJBVC010000465.1 GCA_903958915.1 uncultured beta proteobacterium | reverse complement strand
TCGAAAAAGCCTGGGACAAACTGGAGAACGAACGCGAGCCCAAGTCCCTCACCGGGGAACGCAACGCCGAACCCACCGTGGTCGAGCGCGACCCGCAAACCCGTGACTACTACACCGACGTTGACAGATTTACGCCAACGGTGAAAGACAAAAAGAAATACGAAGACCTGCAAAAAGACATGGAGCCCGAGCTCAAGACTGCGTTGGAAGTGAAGGACCATTTTTATCGGTTCACGTTCAAAAACCTGGGCGGGTTGGTGATGCCGGTGATTGTCAAAATGGACTTTACCGACGGCACTTCGGAGACGGTGCGCATTCCGGCTGAAGTGTGGCGCTATGACCCCCAGCAGGTGACCTGGCAATATGTCACCAGCAAAGAGTTGAAGCAGGCTGAGCTCGACCCCCTGCAGGAAACCGCCGACACGGACACCGCCAACAACTACTTCCCACGCCAAATCCGTCCCACTAGGCTGGATGTCAAGTCTGATGACGATAAGTCCAGCCGCATGAAAGATGACGACCTGGTAGTCACACCCGACAGCCTGGTCACCTTGCCCAAGAAGAAAGACAAGGAGTCAGAAGACAGTGATTCCAAAAGCAAGGCGAAAGACACCGCCCCATGAGCCTGCACCGCAGGCGGCTGGTGTGCGCAGGCGTTTTCGCCCTCGCCTGGGTCACCGCCGCGCGGGCGCACCGGGGGCACCAAACCATGAGCCTTGTGGATGTGGATGCCCGCGGCGAGGTGCGTATCACCCACACACTCACGGCCCACGACACCGAGCCGGAACTGGCGCAGCTTGCCCCCGCCGCAAACCCGAGTGTGGATGATCCCGACGCGCTCAAGGCGCTGCTCGATCATCTGGCGGGTGGTTTCACTGTGAACGGCAGCAAGGCCGATTTGCTCTCGTACCACCTCGGGTCCGATACGCTGACCTTTGTCTACCGGGCACGCGTGGCCCTGGCTGGAAAAGGCCTGCCGCAGCGCTTCACGATTGACTACAAGTTGTTTGCGGGTTCTTACTCTGCCCCTGTGGGTTTGGTGCAGGTGCGCTACCGCGGGGCCACCAAGAGCCTTCAATGTGTGCCGGGCGCAGCACCACTGAGCGTGGATTTCTAGGGAGATCGGTGGCACAGCGTAGGCAATTGGATGGCAGCAAACCAAAGTCCTGATGGACAATCCCGGTTGAAAGCACCTGCCCCATGACACCCAAGCGCCAGAAACCCACTGCCCCGATTTCCGCTACCCGTCCACTGCACCGCCGCTCGTTGCTGGCGTTGGGCCTGGCAGCCACTCTGTTGGCCGGATGCGGCAAGTCCGCCAAATTTGCCGCCATCCCTGCGGGGGCAACCGTGCTGGCGTTTGGCGACAGCGTTACTTTTGGAGTTGGTGCTGCCAAAGGGGAGGATTGGCCAAGCCTGCTGGCCTCAAAAACCGGCTGGAATGTCGTGAATGCAGGGATCTCTGGTGACACCGCCGAAAATGGCAAGACCCGAATCCAGGCCTTGCTCACCGAGAATCGCCCCGCGCTGGTGATCATTGAGATTGGTGGTAACGACTTTTTACGCCGCAAGGCTCCTATGCGGGTGAAAGAAGATATTCGCGAGATCATCAAAGCCGTACGAAGCTTTGGCGCACAAGTCGCGCTGGTGTCGGTACCCGAAC
The DNA here is from genome assembly GCA_903958915.1 of uncultured beta proteobacterium. Taxonomy (GTDB): domain Bacteria; phylum Pseudomonadota; class Gammaproteobacteria; order Burkholderiales; family Burkholderiaceae_C; genus Allorhodoferax. Next base: position 2,749 of record CAJBVC010000465.1, on the reverse strand, counting down.
TCTCGTTGCTGGGTGTATTGGCCAACAGACCCAGCGACTCGCCCATTTTTGAAGAGCTGGCTAAAGAAGAAGGCGTGACCCTGGTGCCGGATGTGTTTTCTGAAACACTGGCACGCCCGGAGCTTTGTGCCGACAAAATCCACCCCAACGCGCTGGGCTACCAGTTTATGGCCAGCGGCATTCACGCCCGACTGCAAAAAGTCGGCCTGGCCGCTTGAGCGCACGAGCGGCACAGGCTAACGACCGACCATCAGGAGACAGCATGTTTGGATTAAATTCCCGCCCACAGGGTACCTCCGCCACCATCAATGCGCAGCCGATACGGGTGCTCGCGGGTGAAACGATCTTGACCGCCGCGCTGCGCGAAGGGGTGGACTTTCCGCACAGTTGCCGGGTCGGCGGCTGCGCCAGTTGCAAGTGCCGCCTGGTGGAAGGGCAGGTGCGCGAGCTCACGGAGTCGAGCTACCTGCTCTCAGAAGACGAACTGGCCCAGCGCACCATCCTGGCCTGCCAGAGTGTGCCATTGGGGCCGGTTCGCATCGAAGTGGAGCAGACCAAAACCCTGGCCGTGCAGGAGTGCGGTGGCCGTGTCATAGCACAGGAAGCGTTGTCGCACGACATTCAACGCCTGCGCCTGCAACTGGAGGCGCCGTTGCACTTCAAACCAGGGCAGTTTGCGCAGATCGGCGTGGAGTCGCTGCCGGGGGTGACGCGCAGCTATTCATTTGCGACGCCCCCCGACGATCAGGGTGTGGTGGAGTTCTTTGTGCGCCGGGTGGCGGGTGGAGTCTTCACAGAGCATGTACACAGCCACAATCTGCTGGACCAAAGCGCGCAAGTGCAGGGGCCGCTGGGGCAGTTCTGGCTGCGCGAGTCCGACGCACCGGTGCTGTTCGTTGCCGGTGGTTCGGGGCTGGCGCCGGTGATGGCCATGCTGCGTGACATGCAGGCGCAAGGTCTGGCGCGGTCGGTCACCGTGCTGTTCGGCGCAAGCACCCAGGCTGACCTGTACTGCATGGACGCGTTGCGCGCCATGGCCGCCAGCTGGCCGGGGCAGTTCCGGCTGCTACCGGTGCTGTCGGACGCAGCGGGCGACAACAGCTGGAGTGGTGCACGCGGAATGGTGACCGAGCACCTGGCACAGGTGGTCGAGCCCGGCATGCACGCCTACCTGTGCGGGCCGCCCGCCATGGTGGACGCAGCCAGTGCAAGCCTGCTCCAGGCCGGGTTGGCCAAAGGCCATATTCACGCCGACCGTTTTTTCACGCAAAAGGAGGTGCTAGCGCCCGTCAATAGTGCGCAAGCAGCTACGGAAGTGATAGCGCGACCACAGTCTTTCGGTGAGTGGCTGGCAGCGCTGTGGCACTACCTCAAGTTCTTTCTGTTCCATGTGGAGGGTCTGGCCGTAGCGGCGGCGCTGTTTGCCGGTGGCGGCTGGATCACCGCCGCCTTGTTGGGGTTCAGCCTTTTCAGCACGCTGGGCGATGCACTCTTGGGCGACGACACCAGCACGCCGAGCTACCGCCACCCCTGGGTGCTCACGGTGCAGCTGTGGATGGCGCTGCCGGTGCTGCTGCTGATCTGTTTTGCCGCGGTGTGGAGTGTGAGCACGGGTGACCCGCTGGGAGTCGGCGCGATGCTTTCGCAGTGGAGCGGGGCGGACCTGCTCGCCGCCCGCGACGCCACGCACTGGGGCCACCATGTGTCGGCGTTTCTCGTGACCGGGCTGATGATCGGCATGGTGGGCACCATTCCTGGCCACGAGCTCACGCACCGCACCTGGGAGCCGGTGTCGCTGTTCGTCGGCCGCTGGTTGCTCGCTTTCAGCTTCGATGTGGGCTTTGCAATCGAGCATGTTTATGGGCACCACCGCTATGTCTCCACCATCAACGATCCGGCAACCGCACCACGGGGGCGCAATGTGTACACGCACATTGTGATGTCCACCGTGCGCGGCAACATCAGCGCCTGGAAGATCGAAGGCGCGCGCCTGCAGCGCCGTGGTTTAGCCGTGCTGTCGTTGCACAACGCCTACTTGCGCGGGCTGGCAATGAGCGCTGTGCTGGTGGCCGCGGCCTGGGCAATCGGGGGCGTATGGGCAGCGCTGTTCTTTTGCGCCTGCGCGCTGTGGGGCAAGGCATTGCTGGAGATCGTGAACTACATGGAACACTATGGCATCGTGCGTGACCCGGCCCAACCGGTGCAACCGCGCCACTCGTGGAACACCAACAAACGCATCAGCTCCTGGGCCCTGTTCAACCTGACCCGCCATTCGCACCACCATGCGCAAGGCGAAGTGCCCTACCAGGACCTGCAGCCCTACCCCAACGCTCCCATGATGATTGGCGGTTACCTCACCACCATTTCGGTGGCCCTGATCCCGCCGCTGTGGCACAAACTGATGACCCCCAAGGTGCTGGCGTGGGATCGCGGCTACGCCAATGCGGCCGAGCGCGCGTTGGCGGCCCAAGCCAATGAGCGTGCCGGGTGGTTGGTGCAGGCCAGCGCGTCATCTGCGGTTCAGCCAGGTTAGCCAGGTTAGCCAGGGTTTTACTCCCGGGCCCAGACCTGGTCGCCGTATTCCCAGCGCCAGGGCATTCGCGCTTCGTCAAGCCGGTAGCGATTGGCGACAGCATTCAGGTGCGCCTGACCTGCAAGCGCAAGATCGACCGCAACCGCAAGGACGCCAACGGCCAGGGCCAGGGTGTGGTGGCGTGGGACGTGGAAGTGAAGAACCAGCACGGCGAGC
>CAJBVC010000464.1 GCA_903958915.1 uncultured beta proteobacterium | reverse complement strand
CTGGCGGGTGATGATTTTTCCCGCTGTCTGATGGAGAACACTGCCATGGCCCATGGTGTGATGCGGGGTTTGGTGAAGCGCTTGCGCAATGCCGACCACAAGATCGGGTCGCTGGCACTGACCGGAGTGTACGAACGGGTTGCCACCGCGTTGCTGGATGCCACCGAGATGGGGGAGGACGGCGAGCGGTTTATGCGCGAGAAGATTTCGCGCCAGGATATCGCCAAGATGGTCGGGGCTTCGCGGGAAATGGTCAGCCGGGTCATGAAGGATTTCGAAGAACAGGGCTTCATTGAGGCCGATGCGGAAGGCGTGGTTCACGTCTATGAGCGGCGCATGGTTCCGCGCTAAACCAACCATTTGCATGACCTATTCTCTCCATACCCTGCAATCCGGTGCGTCGGCGACGCGGCACGGCGGAGCAGCACCTTCCGCATTTGTGCGATTTGCCAGCGAGATTGCACTGGTGGTCGGATTCGTGGCACTGGTGCTGTGGCTGATCGCGCTGTTGACCTATTCTCCCCACGATGTTGCGTGGTCAACATCCGGTGCGGGTGGTGCTGTGGTGAACCGGGCTGGGCGCTTGGGTGCCTGGGTGGCAGATGTCAGCTACTTCGTCTTTGGGTATTCGGTGTGGTGGTGTGTGGCGGCCAGCCTGCGCCAGTGGCTGACATTGCTGGCCAGCCGCCTGCGTGGTGAGGAGCGCACGCGCTCCCTGCAACGGCGTCTGGCCTTCTGGTTCGGACTGCTGCTACTGCTCTTGGCCAGCACGTCACTCGAGTGGGCGCGGTTGTACAGCCTGGAGTCGCATTTACCTGGCACCAGTGGTGGTGCCTTGGGCTACCTTGTTGGCCCATTGAGTCAGCAATGGCTGGGTTTTGGAGGGGCTGGGCTGGTTTCCATCGTGATGTGTGTCGTGGGCTCTGCGCTGGTGTTTGACTTCTCGTGGATGCAGACGGCCGAACGTCTTGGCGCCTGGCTGGACGGGCTGGTGCAGTCGCGGCGCGAAAAGATCGAAATGGCACAGGACCGCGAACTCGGCCAGCGCGCGGTGCGTGAACGTGAGGAGGTGGTTTTTGAGGAACGCGAAGAGATCGCGGTGCACCATCCGGTACCGGTGTTGATCGAACCTGTTATTCTGGATTTACCCCCCAGTGAACGGGTGGCCAAAGAGCGTCAGAAGCCGCTGTTCTCGGAAATGCCCGATACCAAACTACCCCAGGTCGATTTGCTCGACGGTGCCTTGGCGCGCCAGGAGAGCGTGGCAGCTGAAACGCTGGAAATGACCAGCCGCATGATCGAGAAGCGGCTGAAAGACTTTGGCGTGGAGGTGCGCGTGGTGTTGGCGCAGCCCGGCCCGGTGATTACCCGTTACGAGATCGAGCCTGCCACCGGCGTCAAGGGTTCACAGATCGTGGGGTTGGCCAAAGACCTGGCGCGCTCGTTGAGTCTGGTGTCGATCCGCGTGGTGGAAACGATTCCCGGCAAGAACATCATGGCGCTCGAATTGCCCAATGCCAAGCGTCAGACCATCAAACTGTCCGAAATTCTGGGCTCCAAGGTCTACAACGATGCCAAGTCGATGCTGACCGTGGGGCTGGGCAAGGACATCGTGGGCAACCCCATCGTGGCGGACCTCGCAAAGATGCCGCACGTGCTGGTGGCAGGTACCACCGGCTCAGGCAAATCGGTGGGTATCAACGCCATGATTCTCAGCCTGTTGTACAAGGCTGAAGCGCGCGATGTTCGCCTGCTGATGATCGACCCCAAGATGCTGGAAATGTCGTTCTACGAGGGCATTCCGCACCTGATTGCGCCGGTCGTGACCGACATGAAGCAGGCCGCCTATGGGCTGACCTGGTGCGTGGCCGAGATGGAACGGCGCTACAAACTGTTGAGCAAATTGGGTGTGCGCAACCTGGCCGGCTACAACGCCAAGATCGACGAAGCCAAAGCGCGTGAAGAGTTCATCTACAACCCGTTCAGCCTGACACCGGAGTCGCCCGAACCGCTCGACCGCCTGCCGCACATCGTGGTGGTGATCGACGAACTGGCCGACCTGATGATGGTGATCGGCAAGAAGATCGAGGAGCTGATCGCCCGCCTGGCGCAGAAAGCGCGCGCGGCCGGCATCCATCTGATTCTGGCGACCCAGCGCCCGAGTGTGGACGTGATTACCGGGTTGATCAAGGCCAATATCCCGACCCGCATTGCCTTCCAAGTGTCAAGCAAGATTGACAGCCGCACCATCCTGGACCAGATGGGGGCGGAAGCGCTGCTTGGCATGGGCGACATGCTCTACATGCCCAGTGGCACCGGGCTGCCGATTCGGGTGCACGGTGCGTTTGTGAGCGACGACGAAGTGCACCGCGTGGTGAATTACCTCAAGACCCAGGGCGAGCCCAACTACATCGAAGGCGTG
>CAJBVC010000463.1 GCA_903958915.1 uncultured beta proteobacterium | reverse complement strand
GGGTCCGGGCAGCAGCATGCAGTAGTTCAGGGCGTGCAGAAAACGGGCTTCCGAGATCCAGCGCTTTTGCTCCACCAGCTCGCGGTGCATGATGGCAATCTGCCCGGCCGGACCACCAAAGCTGATAAAGCCCAGCTTGAGCCAGAAGCGAAACGCCTCGGCTAAGGAAACGTTGCGTGAGAGACTGGGCGGCAGAGCGTGCTGCTCCGTGTCCCCCGCCAACGCACGGCTTAAAGCCGTGCATGGCATATTGCCACAAGGTGAAGCACATCCGCGATGGCGGATGTGCGCGGGCTCCTCCTTGACCTGCGCAGAACGCTCTACCGCCCAGTCTCCAGGCTGCTTGGGTGGCACTACGCTCATGCCCGCGGCCCCGCCACCATCGTTTCGGGTTTCCAATTGTGCGGCTCGTCCTGCGCGGCAACACGATCGCGGCACCAGGCGTAGAGTGCGTCGTACAGGGGCATGGCAGCCTCCAGCATGGCGCGGTCGTCCTGCGCGTGCAGGCGGGACAAGCCCAGCGAGAACGCCAGCAACCCGGCGGATTGCGGGGCGAGGTCAAGGTGATCGGTATCGGCACCACGCACAATGGTGGCCAGCAGGTCCAGTGCCGCATCAGCCAGATCAAAGCCCAACAACAGGGCGTCAAAGCTGCACAGCTCCCCCACATGGGACACCGGTGCGCCTGGGATGTCATAGGCCACCGCATTCAGCGCTTGCGCTTGTGCCAGCACTTCGCTGGTCGGCACATAGAAGAACTCGGCGCGGGGATCGATAAAACGACGGATCAGCCAGGGGCAGGCGATGCGGTCGATCTTGGGTCGCTCACGAGTGATCCAGCGCGAAGGCTGTTCGCCCGTCACACCCCAGTCAGCGCGCTTGGCAAAGGTAAGTGGCGGCGTCGCACGCCATTGGGCCATGATCGATGCGTCATCCACGCCGTCCTGACCCCCTTCAATGCCGCCGTCGAGTCGCTGCGCAAGCCACCCGGCAGCCGTCAGGGCGGTCACAGCGTCTGCGCTCACGTTGTGTCCGTAAACGCAGTAAGCAAGCACCTCTTGCGGCGCTCGGGAGGTCGCCAACGCGGCGACATCCTCCGGTGCGCAACGCTGGGCACAAGCCAGCAGGCGCAGGCTCTCGTCAAAGCGCGCCTGACGGCGCACATCGAGCACCAAAGGTGAGTCGGCGCGACCCAAGCGGGCGTTAAAGTCCCGCGGGGCAAGGGAACGTACAGGCGGATTGTGGGTGTCCATGGATAACTCCTGTTGAATTACCAGCCATTGGATGGGACACCATCTTGGGGACCGCGAGGCCCGACACCGGGGAGCTGCAACCCCGATGACGCAATGTAGCACAGGGCCCTTCAGTGTGCAGGCAGGGTAAATCTGCCCACCAGTTGTTCGAGCTTGCCGGCCTGCTCGCTCATGGACGCAGCGGCCGCGGCACTTTGCTCGACCAGAGCCGCATTTTGCTGCGTCATCTGCTCCAGTTCACCCACCGCTGCAGACACCTGGAGCATGTCTTCGCTCTGCTCGGAGCTGGTCGCCGAAATCTGCTCGATGATGCCGGTGACGCGCTGCACCGAACTCACGATCTCCTGCATGGTCTGGCCGGCCTGATCGACCAGCTTTGTGCCGACCTCTACATTGGAAACCGACGCTCCGATGAGGTCCTTGACCTCTTTGGCTGCAGCCGCCGAACGCCCAGCCAGGCTGCGCACCTCGGAGGCCACCACCGCAAATCCGCGCCCCTGTTCGCCCGCGCGCGCGGCCTCCACAGCCGCGTTGAGCGCAAGGATATTGGTCTGAAAAGCAATCCCGTCAATCACGCTGATGATGTCCACAATCTTTTTCGACGAGCCATCGATCTGGTGCATGGTCTGCACCACCTGCGCCACCGACTGCCCCCCGTTTTCCGCCACAGTGAAGGCCGAGCCTGCCAGCACATTGGCCTGGCGCGCGGCATCGGCTGACTGACGCACCGCGCCACTGAGGTTGTCGAGCGATGCCGAGGCGCGCTGCAGATTGGCTGCGGTCTGCTCGGTGCGGTTGGACAAATCCTGATTGCCATTGGCGATCTCTGCACTCGCCGAGCCGATGCTGGCCGACGCTATGCTCACCTGCCCCACCAGATCGGCCAGTGATTGCGTCATCTGTTGCAGCGAGCGCATCACATCGCCCATCTCGTCGCCGCGATCGGACTGGATTGACACGCGCAGGTCGCCTGCACCAATGGCGCGCGTCACCCGCACGATTTCATTCAGCGGCTCACACACATTGCGCTGCAGGATGCGCGTGCCACCGCAGACCAGCACCACGATGACCGACATGATGCCGGCCACCGTCCACACCGTTTTCAGCCGCTCACTGCCCACCTTGTCGCGCAGCGCGGTGGCCCCTTGTTCGGACAGGCGCACCAGATCCTGCTGGGCCGACAAGAAGGCTGCCAATTGGGGCTGGGTCTGCGACTGGATGTGGTCTTGCACTGCCTTGGCGTCGCCGGCAGCCTTGAGCGCCTGCGCCTTCGCCAACGACTGGGCCAACGCCTGGGACTTGGCCTTGACGGCCTGCAGCACGGATTGCTCCTGGGTTGCTGTCATCACCCGGTCCAGCGATGACTCAATGCCCGCCATTTCACGCTCGGCCTCGGCCTGGCCCGCCTGCAACAGCGCTGTAGCACCGGAGTCGGCGCTGAGGGCCACCCCAATGCCACGCAACGCCTGAGCTTCGGCCAGCCCGCGCCAGCGCGCCGCCATCTCCAGTTTGCTTTGCTGGTCAGACTGCTCGGCGGCGGTGGCGGCCTGGGACTTGACGGTGCGCACGGCCGACCCGATCGACATGGCGACCAGCCCGACACTGACCAAGATGGCCGGCATCCAGATCTTCAGGGCAATGCTGACGGGTTTCATGCGCAGTTCTCCAGGTTCAGGAATCGGGTCACAACAGCCTTCATTGTGTTGGACGAATCGGACCGTTGTAAACAGGAGTTTCCAGGGAGCGCCGCAGACCGCTTGGTCACGCAGGGTATACGCTCAACGGCTAAGCTTGTACACCGAGGTTCCGGCCATCAAATTTGGCGCAAAGCGCACGATCTTGCCGTCCTGCAGGCCAAAGCTGTCCAGAATCTGCAGACCGTTGCGTGCCGCCAGTGCGGCCAGATCGGCGTGGGTGCCGACCCGGATGTTGGGCGTGTCGTACCACTGGTAGGGCAGACGCCGCGTGACCGGCATGCGGCCCTGCAAAACGCTCAGGCGATTGGGCCAGTGGGCGAAATTTGGGAAAGCGACAACACCGATGCGCCCCACCCGCACTGTCTCGCGCAGCATGACCTCGGCGTTGCGCAGGTGCTGCAGGGTGTCAATCTGCAACACCACGTCAAACGAGGCGTCGTCGAACATCACCAGGCCTTCGTCCAGATTCAGCTGGATGACATTGACACCCCGTTGTACACAGGCCAGCACATTGGCATCGTCAATCTCTACCCCGTAGCCGGTGCAGCCACGCTCGCGTTGCAGGTAGTCCAGCATGGCGCCGTCACCGCAACCCAGATCGAGCACGCGGGCACCGTGCGGCACCAGTTCGGCAATGGCTTTTTGTATGATTACCTCGCTCATACTGGAATAGCCTTCCAGATGCTATCGAAGTAGGAGCGCACCACGCTCATGTAGCGGGCGTCATCGAGCAAAAACGCATCATGCCCGTGGGGGGCATCGATCTCGGCATAACTCACATCGCGCCGATTGTCCAGCAGTGCCTTGACCATCTCGCGGCTGCGTTTGGGGCTGAAGCGCCAGTCGGTGGTGAAGCTGACCAGCAAGAATTTGCAAGCGGAACGCGCCAACGCCCGGGTCAGGTTGCCGTCAAAAGCCTGCGCCGGGTCAAAGTAGTCCAGCGCCCGAGTAATCAGCAAATAGGTGTTGGCATCGAAATACTCGGCAAACTTGTCGCCCTGGTAACGCAGGTAGCTCTCGATCTGGAACTCTACGTCCTGCGTCGAGTACCGGTACGGAAGTACCGCCGCAGCGAGCGCCGCCGGGCCGCCCCAAGGCGCGAGGGACCCCTCGGGGGGCAGCGAACCCAACGAAGTGGGGAGTGTGGGGGCCTTAATCTGTCGGCCAAACTTTTCGTTCATCACATCATCACTCAGGTAGGTGATGTGGCCGATCATGCGTGCGATTCGCAGGCCCCGTTTGGGAACCACACGATGCTGGTAAAAGTGGCCGCCATGAAAGTCGGGGTCGGTCACGATGGCGCGGCGAGCCACTTCATTGAACGCGATGTTTTCAGCAGTGAGGTTGGGCGCACTGGCGACCACCACGGCATGGGCCACGCGCGCCGGGTACTGCAATGTCCAGCTCAGTGCCTGCATGCCACCCAGGCTGCCACCCATGACGGCCGCGAGGGTCTGAATGCCCAAAACGTCCAGCAACAGGGCTTGGGAGTTGACCCAGTCTTCGACAGTGACCACCGGAAAGTCGGCACCATAGACTTGGCCCGAGGACGAATCCGGGTTTACGTGCATCGGGCCGGTGGAGCCAAAGCACGAGCCGAGATTGTTGACGCCAATGACAAAAAAGCGGTCGGTATCCACCGGCTTGCCCGGGCCAATCATGTTGTCCCACCAGCCTTCGGAATTGGTTTGCCCCGCATAAGTGCCCGCCACATGGTGCGAGGCATTGAGCGCATGGCAGATCAGCACCGCGTTGGAGCGATTGGCATTGAGCGTTCCATAGGTCTCGAAACTGAGATCGTAGTCGCGCAGTGACGCCCCGCTTTGCAGCGGCAATGGCGCATCAAAATGCATGCGTTGCGGCGTGGCGATCAGTGGCATTGCAAGGTCAAATCAGCATCAAAAAACCCGGCGTCGCTAACAACGAGGCCGGGTTTGGAGGGGCGGTCCGTGTTTAGCTGCATTTTTAAAGCGCCCGCAAGCTGGGAAAAATCTGGCGCTGAGGAGAAGTATAGCGAAGTGTCCGCTGGGCACTGTGGTGGGTAAGAAAGTCAGGCTGCGATCGCATCAGCGCTTTCTTCTACGCTCGGTATCCAGTGCCCGCGATCCTCCTGCACCACGATACGTTGTTTAACGATACGCTCCACCGTTTTGATGCGTTCCATGACCCGGCATATGGGCTCGTTGCCTTGGGCGTGTCCGGCATAAAGCAGGCGCACCAGCTTGTCGGCCCAGCGTGGCACTCTGCCGGACTTCTC
>CAJBVC010000462.1 GCA_903958915.1 uncultured beta proteobacterium | reverse complement strand
GCGAGTTCACCGTCGACCCATTTCAGGCGGCTCACCAGACGCTCCTTTGTCATCGTCTTGGCCTCTTCGGGCATGCCGGGCACGAATAGCGGGCCAAAGCCTTTGTGCAGTTCGGTGCCGATCAGATTGAGCCATTCCTGCAATTTGTAGCGCTCAAAGGTGCCGTTCGCGGGCGCCAGATGCTTGTCGGGCGCCTGGTCGGCAATGTATTGCACGATGGCGGGGCCTTCGTGCAGGGTGCGGCCGTCGTCCAGCGCCAGAAAGGGGACATAGCCCAGCGGATTGACGGCGTAGAAGTCACTGCCGTCGGGCAGTTTGTGGGTCTTGGTTGGGGCCATGATGGCTTCGAATTGCAAGCCCGCCTCGTACATCGCGATATCGGGCGACAGGGAGCAGGCACCGGGGGAGAAATAGAGTTTCATGGATTGATCGTCTCAAGGTTAGTGAAGAGGTGCGGTGGCACATTCGGCCGATATAACGCGCTGCGTCAGGACCCGATGCTATCTGGATTTACATTTCGTTGCAGCGCGTCGCCAGGGAGCCAATCGCTGCTCCGGTAAAATCAGCATGTCTCAACATCTGAGTTGATCCGGGCGGATCGATAGATTGACCAGACGCCTTTGCTTTCGGGATCGTCATGCTGCTAAACATCCGTAGGTTCATCGCACTACTGGTGTGTTTGCCAGCACTCAGTCTGGCGGCAACCCTTGCCACTCCAGCGTTTCGTATTGGCGTTGCTCCGCACTCCAGTGCGCGCGTGATTCTGGAGATGTACCAGCCATTGCGTTTGCATCTGGAACAGGCGTTGCAAAAGCCTGTGGAGATCGTGACCGCGCCCGATTTCACCGAGTTTGCACGTCGCGGTATGGCGCAGGACTACGACATTGCCATCACCACGGGGCACCAGGCGCGCCTCCTGCAGACCGATGCCAAGTACCGCCCGTTGCTGACCTATCAGGCAGATTTCAAGGCCGTGGCGCTGGTGGCAGCCAGCAGCCGTTTTGGCGAACCCGCCGATTTTTCCGGCACGACGGTGCTGGGGCTCTCGGCCTCGTCGCTGGTGACGCTGTGGGGCCAGCACTGGCTCATGCGCAACTCGGTGGCCAACGCGACCATGCAATACGTCAGTGCGTCGGACAGCGTGGGGCAACTGCTGCTCCGGGGCGAGGGCAGTGTGGGATTCATGTCGTTGGCGAATTACCAGAATCTGCAACCGGCCGTGCGCGACCGTTTGCGCGTTGTCGCGGAGAGCCTGTCGATGGTCGGCCGCGTGTATGTTCTCAACGCCCGCCATGCCAGGCAACAAGGTGAAATTCTTGCTGCCTTGAAGTCCTTTGGCGAATCCGATCAGGCCAAGCAGTATTTCTCGCGCTACCAGCTGGGTGGATACCGGGCGCTGGAGTCGCGGGAACTTATCGTGATGGAGCCCTATGCCAACGAAGTCCGACTGGTGCTGAGGCAGGGCAAATAATGCACTTCACTCCGTGGCGGACGGTTCGCGGTCGGCTGGTGCTGGCGGCGCTGCTGGTCGAGTTCGTCATGTTGGGCATCATGGTGGGAAACAGCCTGCGCCTCTTGCGCGATGAAATGGGAGACCAGTCCCGCGAGCAGGCTGAACAAATTGCACCGGTGCTTTCCGCCGCACTGGTGGCACCAATGGCACAGTTCGATTACGCCACGGTGCAGGCAGTGCTGGACGAAAGTCACGCCGTTCGCGGTATCGATTACTTGGCCGTGAAGGACAGTAGCGGCGCCATTGTTGCCACCAGTGGTTGGCCCATCACCAGCCCCTTGCCGCCGGTGGACCCCAGCTTTACGCTCAACGATGACAGTAACCCTCCTCGCTATGACGTATCTCTGCCGATCCGGCTATCGGGCCAGACGCTGGGCACACTGCAGTTCGGCTTGGATCTGACCCGCATACTGGTGGCACGCAAAAACCTGCTGACTCAGGGTATTTTGATCGCCATGAGTGAAATGCTGCTGTCGGCGGGGCTGCTGGCGTTACTGGGCATGCTGGTGACTCGCCGGTTGTCGCTGTTGACGCAGGCCAGCCTGACCGTGGCCAAAGGGCAGCTCACCCCTGGGCCGGTGCCGGAGGGTCAGGATGATGTGGGTCGTCTCGGAGCCGCGTTCAACGTCATGTCGCGTGCCATTGCAGACCGTGTCGGGCAACTGACGCTAGCCAACGAAACGACCCAACGCATGGCGGCCCAGTTGCAGGACAAAAATGTGCAGCTTGAACACAGCTATGGGGTGGTGCGTGTCGAAAGCCAAATGCGTCTGGACACACAGCACGAACTGGAGGCCGCCCTTGCAAGGGTGCGCGACCGCACGGAACAGCTCAACGCGATTTTTGATTTAAGTCCTGACGGGATTGTGTCGTTCGATGCAGAGCTTCGCGTCAAATACGCCAGTCCGGCCTTCCTGAACATGACGGGACTGGAACACGATCGAATTGTTTCCATGGACGAAGATGGCTTTTCCGAGGCATTGGCTGCGCTGTGCATCGATCCGGATCGGTTTCCTGGTATTGCCACTATCAAGAGCCGGGCGATGGCAGAGCGACCCGGGACGCGGGATACAACCGACAAAGTCGCTAGCGCTGGCCGGCGCATAGTCATGGATCTGGCTGGGCCGGGCAAACGTGTGCTCGAAGTCGGTATGCGCTTGTCTGACGCCGATTCGGTGTCGCAGATTGTGTACTTTCGCGATATCACCCACGAGACGGAAGTGGACCGCATGAAAAGTGAGTTTCTGTCGCATGCGGCCCATGAGTTGCGCACTCCCATGGCGAGCATTTATGGCTATGCCGAGTTGATGATTGCGCGCGACTTTGAGGCGCAAGAGCGCGGTGAGTTTTTGGGCATCATTCACCGCCAGTCCGAGATGATGATTGCAATCATCAATGAATTGCTCGATCTGGTGCGCATTGAGGAGCGCCGCGGTAAGGACTTTGAGTTTGTTCAGACCGATGTCGGGAAACTGGTACACGATGTCGTTGCGGATTTTGGCGTGCCTGCCGGTCACCCGCCTGCCGTGGCAGATGTGGAACTGGGTGGCTACTGGATTTGGGCCGACCAGAAGAAAATAATGCAGGCGGTAGGCAACATCCTCTCCAATGCTTACAAGTACTCCCCTGGGGGCGGCGACGTGCGCATTGTGCTGGCGCACGAGGGTGACCAACCCGCGGATGGGCCACTACCGCAGCGTGTGGGTATCCGAGTGACTGACCATGGCATCGGCATGACACCGAACCAGACCGCGCGGGTGTGTGAACGCTTTTACCGTGCCGATGCCTCAGGCAGCATTCCAGGCACCGGACTGGGCATGTGTATCGTCAAGGAAATTGTTGAACTCCATGGCGGAACCGTTGCGATCGAGAGCAGCCTCGGCGCAGGCACAATGGTTACCCTGTGGATGCCCGCCATGGATGTTGACGCAGTGCCGACCACGGCATAGCGCCTCTGCTGGCGGGACCGATTACGCCAGTACAACATCCTTGCCTGCCAGTCGTTTCGCTAGGCCCTGCGCTAGGCGGTTGACGTTGCCATAAATCGAGAGCTGCGGATTGGCACCGATACTGGTGGGGAAGATCGAGCCGTCGTGGATGGAGAGGTTTTCCAGCTGCCAGTGCACACCGTCGGGGCGCGTGACACCTTTGCTGGCGTCCGAAGCCAGGCCGCAGCCGCCCATGACGTGGGCGCTGCCAATCTTGGTGAGCAGGGGTTTCATGGGCAGCGCTTCAATGGCTGCCTTGGTCTCTGCCCAGGTGCTGGTGCCTTCCGCCAATTCGTGGCCCGGATAAACCATGGTGGCGCCGGCTTCGAACTGGATTTGCGCCATTGACAGCATCGAGCGCCGTGCGCCTTCGAGCACATAGTCGCTGATCGGATAGTCGAGCAAGGGCGAACCATCGTCGCGCAGCTCGACCTGACCGCCCACCGACTGCGGGTGGAACCCGTCGCGCATGAGCGCCAGCATGACGTTGGCATTGGGGTACTGGCGAAACAACGCGGCCTGCTTTTCGCCAAAGCCGGGCAGATTGGCACCAAAAAACACCGGATGCAGGGGCGCGACTTCAAGTTTGTAGCCAATCGGTCCGTCGATTGCCTGCGTGTGCAGGAAATGGTCAGAGTAGATGGTTTGCGGTGCCCCGGCCCAGGCGGCTACCGTTTTGGGCATCACGGCAGTGGTGATGGCCACCGGGTGCAGGAATGTGCGGCCACCCAAGCGTTTGTGCGGGTCGGGTGCTTTGGAGCGCATCAGCAGGGCTGGCGAGTTGATGGAGCCACCCGCCAG
>CAJBVC010000461.1 GCA_903958915.1 uncultured beta proteobacterium | reverse complement strand
GACACGACATGATGTTGTCCTCATCGTCGCTGGTCAACGCCAGAAACAGGTCCATGTCCTGCACATTTTCGTCACTGAGCAAGGCTTCATCCGTGGAGTCGCCGTTCAAAACCAGCATGTCACCAGGGAGCTGGGTCGCCAAATATTCGCAACGGCTACGGTTGCGTTCAATAATCTTGACCTGACACGAACCCTTCAGCTCCCGCGCCAGCCTTAGGCCCACTTTGCCACCACCCACAATCATGATCCGGCGAACCGGCTGATCGCGCTTGTGCAAGGACGTGAGTACATCGCGAATATGCTCTGTGGGAGCCAGTACAAACACTTCGTCGCCGGGTTCAATGCGGGTGCCTCCATCGAGCGCCGTTACTGCCGCGTCCTGCCGGTAAATGGCCACAATGCGCATGTCCAGTCCGGGGGTCAGTCGCGGGATTTCTGCCAGATTGTGCTGCACGAGGGGTCCACCGGCCACTGCCCGCACGGCAATGAGACTCACCAGACCCTGCCCAAACTCCAGCACTTGCAGGGCCTCCGGATACTCGATGAGTTTGCGGATGTAGGCCGTTACGCTTTGTTCCGGGCAAATCACGTGATTCACCGAAAAACCGCCTTTCCCCAGCAAAGGGTTGCCGTTGTCAAACTCAGGGCTTCGCACCCTTGCAATGGTGGTCGGAACCAAAAATCGCTCGCTTGCCACCTTGCATGCCACCAAATTGGTTTCGTCCAACGGTGCGCAAGCAATAAACATGTCGGCATCACCGATACCCGCGTCCGCCAGCACAGAGGGTTGAATACCATTGCCGATGACGGTGCGCAAATCCATGCGCTCCTGTAAAGCCCGTAACCGCTGTGGATCGGAGTCGATCAACGTGATGTCATTGCGCTCCGAAAGCAGGCTTTCTGCAACGGTTTCACCCACACGTCCCGCACCAAGAATCACAATATTCATAAACCACTTTGCATTTCCACAATGAACCGGATTGTGCCTTGGTGGGTGTCTACCCAAGCACCTGGCATACCGACAATCTTTCGCTGGGCTATATTGGCGCACTGAACTTGCCACCAACCATAACGAGCAAAGGCAGCTTGCCGGTCTTTGCGCAGCCGTTACGTTGATACAAGCCATTGAAGTCGATTTTGTTGGAAGGAACGCAGCAGTGAAGACAGCCGTCATTACAGGTGCCAGTCGGGGAATCGGGCTTGAACATACCCGCTGCTACGCGGAACGCGGTGTTCGGGTGTTTGCGACCGTGAGGTCCCTTGCCGATGCTGTTGAGCTGCACACAATTGCTGCCCGAAGCAACGGTGCGGTTAACGTGGTGGAATACGACGCGGCGCTCCCGGATGGTCACCGCTCGCTGAAAGATGCTGTTGGCGATACTCCGGTGGACTTGTTGCTTGCCAACGCAGGCATCATGGGCGACCGGGCACAAATGTTTGGCTCCATCGACACCGAAGAAATGCTGGAGCTGTATCGGGTCAACAGCGTTGCCCCGTTGAGGCTGGCACAAGCTTTGGCCGGCAATGTTGCCAATTCGACCCGCAAGCTGATTGCCTTCCAGTCAAGTCAGATGGGTTCTATTGGCGACAACAAGTCCGGTGGGTATTACGCCTACCGTGCGTCCAAGGCGGCGCTGAACATGATTGCCAAGGGTGTTGCCAATGATCTGAAGTCTCGAGGAATCATTGCAGTGACGCTGCATCCGGGATGGGTAAAGACTCGCATGGGCGGGTCCAGCGCACCGTTGTCGGTCGCGCAGTCCGTAGCGGGTCAGCAGCGGCTGTTTGACAAATTGACTTTGGCTGACACAGGACGCTTCTTCAATTTCGACGGCAAAGAGCTGCCGTGGTAGGCCGCATTCAGCTTCAAGGGCAGTACTGGTTTGTGGCCAAGAGCTATGGCTGGGGATGGGGACTTCCAGCCACTTGGCAGGGCTGGTTGGTCCTGGCGACCTACACCCTGTTGATGATTGCGGCTGGTTTTCTGTTTCCGCCTGACACACAGCGCAATGCGTTCATCGCCGCTGTGGCAGTTTTGAGCGCCCTGTTGGTGTTCGTCTGCTGGCTCAAAGGGGAGCCTCCGAGTTGGCGCTGGGGTCGAGACGACTAGGCAGCGTTGCGCGCCTTACGACTTATGCGCTGTACTCGTGACCTTCTGCAATGCCACCGCGTTGGCTGAAGCACTTTGCTTGGCAACAGCCTGCTGGGCAACGTTGTCAAAACCAGTCAGCATGGTTCCATGAACGATAGCGGTCATTGCGATTGCAACAGTAATGGCGGCGAAGCGGATGGTGTAGGAAGCGGTCATTTCTATCTCCAAATTCAGGCCACAGCGGCCGGTTGAAGAGAATGTAATCGTGCCCGAAAACAAAAGCACTGCCAATGCGATGAACTGCGTTTGGGTGAGAGCAATGGCCCCATTTGCGCGATGAAAAGCAAATCCTTCTGGAAAGATTCAACGGCTCAGTTAGCGTTCAGTGGAATTGGCGTCGGGACTAGAATGTTTGCACATTCAATAGATATGGCGCCCATCGGGATCGGTCGGGTAGCTCATACATCCAAGGGAAGAAAATGACTGCTGCGTATCAAGAGACGCCCGTTGGCGCAAGTTCGCCACTGCAATGGGTACGCGCCCTTTCGCTGCGCCAACGACTGCTGATCCTGTTTTTTGTGGAGCTGGCTTACTGGATTGCGACGCGCCTGACGCTCAGGTATTTCCCGTGGAACACGCTGGATGCAGAGTTCATTCGCCTTGCTCTTCGCTCCTCGACTGCACTAATGTGTTGGTGGCTGATGCGCGACCTTATCTGCTCCCAAACCCCCAGGCCAGGCGAAATAGCAAAGCTTCCCGTTCTTTTTGGCATCACCCTGCTCCTTGGTGCCGGCTTCACAATGCAGCACCCGACGTTTTCACCATCCATGGCCATACTCTTTGGCGTGGGAAGTATTGCGGTAGCGCTCAAAGAAGAGTATTTGTTTCGCGGAGTCATTCAGAATCTTCTTCAAAGCAGGTTCGGTTTTGCAAAGGCCGTGTTGATCACTACCATCGTGTTCACTGCGTGGCACTACGGTGCAGTT
>CAJBVC010000460.1 GCA_903958915.1 uncultured beta proteobacterium | reverse complement strand
TTCAGACCAACCACTCCAGTTGCATGCGAGCATAGCTGCTGCTTCCCGTCTCAACCCGCCACTGGGTAGTCGGTATATCCCCTTTCACCCGGAGTGAAAAAGGTGTTGAAGTCCGGGGCAGCCAGTGGCAGACCTTTTTGCATGCGCTCGACCAAATCCGGATTCGACAGGAAATTGCGCCCCATCCCGACCAGGTCGGTAAGTCCGTCCGCAACCGCCTGCTGGCCCGATGCCTGGTCAAAGCTGCCGCCGATGATGAGGGTCCGCGGCCAGGCTTTGCGCAACGCCCGTTTGAAGGCGAGGGGAACTGCTGGTGCTCCCAGCCCTGCGTGGTCGACGAGGTGCACATACACCAAACCCGCGTCAGCAAGTTGCGCCAACAGTGTCAGATAGGTTTCGTCCACTTCCGGGTAAGCGCCCATGCCCGAGTTGGTGCCGTAAGGAGAAATGCGGATGCCAACTTTGTCGCCACCAATGGCGGCCACCGCTTCACGCGCAACTTCCACCACGAAACGGATGCGCTTGTCGATGCTCCCACCCCAGGCGTCGGTGCGCCGGTTGGTGTCGGGGCTCAGAAACTGTTCCAGCAAGTAGCCATTGGCGGCATGCAGTTCGATGCCATCAAAACCGGCTGCGACGGCATTCTTTGCCGCCTGCACAAACTCTGCCTTGGCCTGCACAAAGTCTGCGTCGGTCATAGCCTCTGGCACCGGGTAGTCCTGCATGCCCTGGGCATCGGTATACATTTGTCCAGCCAGGGCCACTGCACTCGGTGCGACCACTTTGGAACCGGCAGGCATGTTGGCCGAATGGCTGACGCGCCCGGTGTGCATCAATTGCGCAAAGATTTTTCCATTTTTGGCGTGCACGGCGGCTGTCACAGGCTTCCAGGCCTGCACTTGGGCGTCGTTCCAAAGACCCGGAATTCGGGCGTATCCCTTGCCGTTGGCGCTGGGTGCGATGCCTTCTGTCACGATCAGCCCCGCGCTCGCGCGCTGACCGTAATAGGTTGCCATGATGGGTGTAGGCACGGCATCGGCATCGGCACGGCTGCGTGTCATGGGGTTCATGACCAACCGGTTGCTGAGCGACATTTGGCCCAATGTTACGGACTCGAAAAGCGACTTGTCAGACATGGAGAACTCCTTGTGAAGTGTCAGAGAGATTTTTCGCTTTGGGCAAAGCGCGGAATAATAGCCCAAGGCAATGTTTTACGCACAGCATGAAAAAGATCATCGATTTGGCCCAATGGAATCGCCGCGAGCATTTCGAATTCTTCCGGCAATACGACGAGCCCTACCATGGGATCATGGTGCAGTTGGATTGCACCACGTCGTACCACCGCTGCAAACAGGCCGGCAACTCATTCTTCCTGACTTATCTTCACCAGATTTTGAGGGCCGTGAACGAAACCGATGCCATGCGCTACCGTCTGGAATCCAATGCTGTGGTGGACTACGCGACCATCCATTCCGGGCCCACCATCGCCCGCGCCGACCACACCTTTGGCTTTTGTCTGATGGAGTATGCACCTGACTTCGACGCTTTTTCGGTAGGTGCCACCGCTGCGATGGAGCGTGTGCGCAGCGCCTCCGGCCTCTGTCTGAACGAGACATCCGGACGCAATGATCTGATCTACTTCTCGACGCTGCCAGGAATCGCCTTCACCGGGCTTACCAACGCGCGGCGTTACGGCGACTCGGCGGGTGTTCCGCTGATTACCGTGGGGAAGTGCTCTCCGCAAGGCGAGCGAATGTTGATGCCACTGGCCGTTTACGTGCACCACGCTTTGGTGGACGGCTACGACGTACAGCTTTTCCTGCAACGTTTGGAAACACTCCTCACGCAATCTGCACCGCCGGCGAAACCGGTCTGAGGAACTTTATTTGTGGCCGAGGTATTTTGCCGCGATAGGCTCCAATTGCGCGGGTGTGATACCCAGCACTTCCAGACCAGGCGTCTTTCCACTGGCGATGTTGTCCACTTTCATGGAGTCGAGGTTGTCCCGGCTCATCAAAGGCTCCCCTGGGGCCAGTTCCATCATGCTGGCCTGTACACGGGCCATCCAGCCTGGCAGGGCAAACACGGGGCGCCCTGCACCACCACGCACGCCACTAAGCCGTGCCGACAGGCGTACCAGGTCGGCCAGGGTGTACACATTGGGACCACACGCTTCAATAATGCGCGGCAACGCTGCCCGCGAGTGAGCGTCGGGTGCGCGCTCCAATGCACGAACCACGGCGGCGGCGACATCATCCACCCACACCGGCTGAAACTTTGCGTGCGCGCCTGCCAGGGGCATCACCGGAAAAACTGCCTGCAATTTGGCAAACATGTTGAGAAATTTGTCCCCTGCGCCAAATATGACACTCGGGCGCAAGACGGTGACATCCAAACTGGCCGCTTGCGCTGAATGCAGCAGAACCGCCTCGCCACGACCCTTGCTACGCAAGTACTCGGAGGGACCTGTTTGCGGATGCACCTCGTCTACACCCAGCGCGCTGACGTGCACAACCCGTGGGACGCCTTGACGCACACAGGCCGAGACCAGCTTGCGCAGCAATGCGACATGAACGTACTCAAACGTGGCCGAATCGCCATGCAGAATCGCCACCAGGTTGATGACCGCATCGTGTCCCGTCACCAACTTGGCCAACGCATCTGCATCGTGGACATCGAGCTCGCGCACAGTAACGCCCGTTACGGGAGGGGCTGGCGATCGCGTGCGCGTAGGAACCGTAACTGCCCAGCCATGGGTTGTGAGTAGCCTGCACACCTGTTGCCCAACAAAGCCCGTGCCACCCAGAACAACAACGCTTTTCATACCACCACCGGTTCAATTTCAAGGAGGATGCCAAATCGCTCATAGACACTGGTCTGAATGGCGCGTGCCAGGGTCATGACCTCCCCGCCAGTGGCCCCCGCACCGTCGACACCCGCGCCCTTGTTCACCAGGACCAGCGCCTGTTTTTCATAAACCCCCGCATGCCCCACCGTCTTGCCCTTCCATCCGCACGAATCAATCAACCAGCCGGCAGCTAGTTTGACCGTGCCATCGTCCATGTGGTAGTGCACCACCTTGGGGTCGCGGGCAATGATGTCAGCGCATTGCTCCGGCGAAACGGTCGGGTTCTTGAAAAAGCTGCCCACGTTTCCAATCACTGCCGGGTCTGGCAGTTTGGCCCGGCGAATGGCGCAAACCCAGTCGAAAATCTGCATCGCACTTGGACTTGTGCAGGCGTGCTCGGTCATTTTTCGTTCGATGTCGGCGTAACCCAAAACCGGCTTCCAGACCTTGGGCAGGGCAAACCGCACCCGCAGAATCATCGCTCTGCCTTTGAGCCCGAGCCTTTGGTGCGCGCTGTCGCCTGGGGCACCGCCATGCTTGAAAATAGAGTCCCGGTAGCCAAAGGCACATTGGGCCGCGTTAAGCGTAAAGATCTGGCCAGTCTCCAGATCCATGGCGTCCAGCGCGTCAAACCGGTCCTGCAATTCAACCCCATAGGCACCAATGTTCTGCACGGGTGCAGCGCCAACAGTCCCCGGAATGAGCGCCATGTTTTCCAGCCCCGGATATCCCTGCTCCAGGGTCCAGACCACGAAGTCATGCCAGCTGTCCCCGCCGCCGGCCTCGACGATGAATGCCTTGGCGGACTCCCGCACCAGGCGCATTCCCCTGATTTCAACCTTGAGCACCAGTGGTTTGACGTCGCCCGTCAACACGATGTTGCTGCCTCCGCCCAGCACCAGCTTGGCGACCTTGCGCCAATGCGGGTCGACAATCAGTTCTTGAAGTTCATCTTCCTGGCGGATGCGCACCAGTGCATGGGCCTTGGCAACAATATGAAAGGTATTGAGGGACTGGAGCGGGACGTTTTTCTCGACTAACATGGTGGGATTGTCTCATTGCCCATGGAGTACTGCTGTGCCGTCTTTCGATACTGTCTGTGAAGCCAACCTGGTGGAAGTCAAAAACGGGGTGGATAACACTGCCAAGGAAATTGCTACCCGCTTTGACTTCAAGGGAACCAGTGCCAGCATTGAGTTGAAGGACAAGGAAATTACGCTCATTGGAGATGCCGAATTCCAGCTCACACAAATTGAAGACGTTTTGCGTAACAAACTCACCAAACGCAGCGTTGACGTGCGCTTCCTCGACATGGGAGACGTGCAAAAGATCGGCGGTGACAAGGTCAAGCAGGTGATCAAGGTACGAAATGGCATTGAATCCGACATGTCCAAGAAGATCCAGCGTCTGATCAAGGACAGCAAGCTCAAGGTGCAAGCGGCCATTCAGGGTGACGCGGTTCGCGTCACAGGTGCCAAACGGGATGACTTGCAGGCGGCCATGGCGCTTATCAAGAAGGACATCACGGATGTGCCCTTGAGCTTTAACAACTTTCGGGACTAGCCGCTTTTCGAACCGGTTGGTGTGTTGTGTCGGAAGTCATCCACAGCGAGAACGAATACGAAGACCTGTTGGGGCAATGGTCTGACCTGGAATCGGGTCTGGGCGTCATTTTGTCCAATCCAGCCAGTACGCAGGAGTTCGTGCATCGGGTGGTGCAGTACGACCGCTGGATGCAGGGCCTGTTGATTCGCGACCCCGACGTCGGGTTGTATCTCCTGTTTCAGTTGGCCAGCAATTCCCCGGTCGGCTACAGTGCCTCACACTCGTTGGTGTGCGCAACGTTGTGCCACCTCATTGCCTCCGAACTTGGCACCGCGCCCAAGGAACGCGACAGCCTGGTCCATGCGGCGCTGACCATGAATATTGCGATGACGACTTTGCAGGATGAGTTGGCCAGCCAAGTGGAAAAGCCTTCCCAAGTGCAAAAAGATGCCATTCGCGTGCACTCGGCCAAGGGGTCGCTGATGCTCGCCAATCTGGGAGTTGCCGATGAGCTGTGGCTCGATATCGTGTCTTCCCACCATGACGATGCCATCGACAAAGTCGATTTTCGTCTGGTGCCGGTCGCCACCCGACTGACCCGGATATTGAAGGTGGTCGACCGTTACGCCGCCATGATCAGCCCGCGCATGTCACGTGCAGGCCGCAGTGCAACAGAATCGGCGCGATCGATCGTGGCCAATGCATCGGCCAAGACGGATGCCGTAGGACACGCGTTGGTAACAGCGGTGGGGTTGTGCCCCCCAGGAACGTATGTTCGCATGGACGACGATGAACTTGCCGTGGTCCTGCGGCGCAGCAGCAAGGCAAACCAGCCGTATGTGGCCCTGGTGGGCAGAGCCAACGGAGAACTACTTGCAACGCCGCGACTGCATGCGACTGCCTATGGCCCGCCAGGCATCCGCTCTGCGTTGGCCGCATCAGCGGTGCGTGCCCATTTGAACCACTTTCACATTCTCCAGTTAGGCGCGCAAACACAGGCGCGCTGACTGAATGC
>CAJBVC010000459.1 GCA_903958915.1 uncultured beta proteobacterium | reverse complement strand
CGGGTCCCACACGGTACTCGTGAGGAACCCGAACCCGTACTTGTCGATGGCTGGCCAGGCGCTGATCGTCAACGAAGTCAATATGGCCAGCAGCAATAGCAAAGTGAGCACCGCCGCGCCTTTGGCCAACCATCCAAAGACACGGTCCGCCATTGGACCTGAGCGCGCCTTTTTCATGGGAGGCGGCTTGGCCACTGCACGCGGATCGTCAGAGGTGGCCATTCTCGATGGGAGATCCCCATGCGCGGCGGTGGTTGACATGGAAATGATCTCCAGGAGAGCAAAGAAAGTCGGCTAGGGATTACTTGAACGCGACAGGTTTGCCAGCGCCGTCCTTGATTTCGCCCCAAGACTTCTCGATCGTCGCGATCACGTTTTTTGGCATAGGCACATAGTCCAGGGCCGCGGCAGTGGCATCCCCGTTCTTATAGGCCCAGCTGAAGAACTTGAGCGCCTCAGTGGCGTTGGCGGGCTTGTCCTGCTTCAGGTGCATCAGGATGAAGGTTGCGCCGCTGATGGGCCAGGCGTCTTTTCCGGGCTGGTTGGTCAGAATCTGGAAGAACGATTTATTCCAGTCTGCGCCGGCAGCCGCGGCCTTGAAGGTGTCGTCCTCTGGCTTAATAAAGTTACCAGCGGAGTTTTGCATGAGGGCGTAGGTCAGCTTGTTTTGCTTCACATACGAGTACTCCACATAGCCCATCGAGTTGGGCAGGCGCCCCACAAAGGCAGCAACGCCTTCATTGCCCTTGCCACCTGCGCCTACTGGCCAGTTCACCGCCGTGCCCTCACCCACCTTGGTCTTCCACTCCGGGCTGACTTTGCTCAGGTAGTTGGTGAAAATGAAGGTGGTGCCCGAACCGTCGGCGCGACGCACTTGGGCAATTGCAGCGTCAGGAAGCGGCAAAGCGGGATTCAGAGCTTTGATGGCCGGATCGTTCCAGCGGGTAATCTTGCCAAGAAAGATGTCGGCGAGCACGGTTCCATTCAGTTTCAACTGCCCAGGTTCGATGCCCTTGACGTTGATCACTGGCACCACACCTCCCATTACCGTGGGAAACTGCATTTGACCCTTGGTCTTGAGAACCTCGTCGGTCAGCGGCATGTCGGATGCGCCAAAATCCACGGTCTTGGAGTCGATTTGCTTGATACCACCGCCCGAGCCGATGGACTGGTAGTTCACCTTGACTCCCGTGGCCTTGTTGTAGTCGGAGGCCCACTTGGCGTAAATGGGAGCGGGAAAAGTGGCGCCAGCGCCCGTAATCTCCTGGGCGTTCACCGCCCCGGTGACAGCAAAAGTGGAAACAACGGCCAGTGGCAACAGCAGGAGTTTGAAAGAGATTTGCATTGAAAACCCTTGAGTGGTTAATTGAGGAACCAGCGAACTGTAAGAACACAATGTGACAAAGTTATGACAAATGGCAAAGATTTAGTGGGTGCCGAATGATCGCCCACCAAACACCACATTTGTCACAACTTTGTCACAATTTTCTCCTATCGTTGCCGTTTTTAACGGAGAACTCCCCATGTCAATTGCCCAAATGCTCGTTCAATCTCGCCGTTTTGTACTGACCGCCGCGTTGGTTGTGGCTGTTTCTGGGTGCGCCACAATGTCCGCACCGGTAAGCGTGTCTGAGACCGTCGCGAAGCATCCTTCCCTCAGCACGCTGAGCGGGCTTTTGACGTCCAGCGGGCTGTCTGAAACACTGAAAGGTGCAGGCCCGTTCACCGTGTTTGCTCCCAGCAATGACGCATTCAAGGCCGTTCCCGCGAAAACCATGGAAGCCTTGGCCAAAGACCCGGCGGCTCTGAAGAACGTCCTGACCTACCACGCCGTGGCAGGGCTGAGTCTTTCCAAAGATGTGAAGAACAGCAAAGTCAAGACCGTCAACGGCGCCACCATCGAATTGGCAAAGGCAGGCGAAATAGTGACCGTTGAGAGCGCCATGGTGACACAGGCTGACGTTCTGGCTTCCAACGGTGTAGTGCACATCATTGATGCAGTACTCATTCCCCCGGTCAAGAAGTAAGCATTTTCGTGTCGGCGGTTTATTGTTCAAAACTGCCTGTAGCGCCCGTGAATAAAGCGTAAGCAGCTATGCTATTTGTAGCAAAGCGCAGCTTTTTTCCGCATACCACACAACACATTACGAGTTTGCAGATGTCGCCGCTGACCCTTCACCGAAGAAAGCTGCTGGGTGCAGCGGCAAGTGCTGCAATCGGAGCAGTTGCCCCGGTGTGGGCGCAGGGGTCGGGGTCTGCCGGTGCTTTGCGTTCACCTACGCTGGTGCAAATTGCAGACATGTCGGCAGGGCAAATCGATGTCAGCAAGGACTTCATGGTGGGCATGCGCTCAGCTTGGCAAGACATCAATGCACGTGGCGGCCTGCGAGGCAAAACGATGGGGTTGCAGACCTTTGAAGTGGATGGGACTGGCAACAGTCTTCGAAATGCGTTCGATTTTCTGCGCTCGCAGCCCAACGTGCTGGCCGTGGTGGGTTCCGTCGGTGACAAGGTAGCGGCGAGCATGGTGGATATTCTGCGCCGAGAGATGCCCGATATGGCGCACGTGGCACCCTGGTTGCAGAACTTCAAGTCGGAGACCGCTGACAATACATTCGCCATCTTTGCTTCGCGACGGGAGCAAATCGTGTACGCGGTGAAGTCGCTGTCATCCATGACTGTGACCGAGATTGGCGCCGTATACGCAAGCGCTGCTGAATTCGCCAACTATAAGGATGAGGTCGATGCCGTTGCGGGCCTGCTCAAACTGCGCGTGACCACCTATGGTCCTAGCGCCGATTTGACGCAGCTGGGAAACAGTCTGGGCGCGACGAGCCCGCGTATCCTTCTGTTCCTGGGTGGTACGCCTGAACTGTTGCAGTTTTCCCAAGGAATCGACAAACAGGCGATGCAGCGCTACATCGTCGCCATGGCCGACGTCAATTTGAACGTTTTGCAGCAAATGGGACTTTCCCGACATGCACAGGTGATTGCCACCCAAGTTGTTCCCATGGTCAACAGCAGTCTGGCGGTTGTACGGGCCTATCGTGAAACACTCGGCCGTTTGTACGACGAGCCGCCAACTCCGCACAGCCTTTCGGGGTACATTGCCGCGCGCTATACCTACGAAGTGCTGCACTCCATGGATGCCCCCATCAACCGAGCCAACACCCTGCTGGCATTTCAGCGCCGCAACATCATGGATCTTGGTGGCTTGCGCGTGGATCCGGGGCAGCGCAGAAGCGGAAATGCCTTCGTCACCCAAAGCATGATCGCAGCCGATGGCCGAATTGTTGGTTGAGCCGACCAAAGGGAAAACGCAAGCACGCCGCAGCGATTGGCTGGCAGGTAGTGAACATCTGCTTGAGCGGTTCACAGCGGAAACCGGGCAGCGATTCGCCGCTGTAGATTTGGGCTCCAACAGCTTTCGTCTGGAGATTGGGCGCCTGGAGCATGGGAACTTTCGACGCACTGAGTATTTGAAGGAAACGGTACGTCAAGGCGGTGGCATGGATGCCGATCGCAACCTGTCGGCGCAGGCGATGCAGTCCGGGTGGGATTGCCTGGCCCGTTTTGGTGAGCGCCTCGCTGGTTTTCAACTTGACGAAGTGCGGGCAGTGGCGACACAGACATTGCGAGAGGCCAGAAACCGGGATGCATTTCTCGACCGGGCAAACCAGGCCTTGGGGTTTCCCATAGATGTGATTTCCGGGCGTGAAGAGGCGCGCCTGATCTTTCAGGGCGTGGCGCATCTGTTACCCGCCAGTGCCGAACGCCGGTTTGTAGTGGATATTGGAGGGCGCTCCACCGAGCTGATCCTGGGTACTGGTGTGACCCCCGAGGTCATGGAGTCGTACCGCCTGGGCAGCATCGCCTGGTCCGGACGCTTTTTTGCCGATGGGCGACTCACCAAGCGGGCATTTGAAATTGCAGAGGTCGCTGCAACCGCTGTTTTGGACGAAGCGTTCGATGTGTACCACCGCAAGCATTGGGACACGGCCTACGGCTCTGCCGGAACCATAGGCGCCATCGAGGCTGTTCTGGTGGCTGCCGGTTGGCCTGCTGGGTATGTCACGCAAGACGGTTTGGACTGGATCTTGGACCAATTGATTGCCAGCCAGCATGTTGATAACCTACGCGTAGCTGGCCTGCGCGAAGACCGAAAAGCCATCATCAGCGGAGGCTTGAGCGTTTTGCGCGCTGTTTTCAGGCTGCTGGGAATCAGCAGTATGCAAACAGCAGTCGGCGGATTACGCCACGGCTTGATTTGCGACTTGTTGGGAGGTTCGGCATCGACTGGCGATGTGCGTGAACAAAGTGTTCGTCGGCTGATCTCAAAATTTGAGGTCGACAAGGTTCAGGGGGAAAGGGTGAGCAAGGTGGCTTGCGCGCTCTTTGCGCAGATTCCGCTGGGAACTGCGGGCGTGCTGAACGACCGCGATCGCTTGATTCGCAAGCTCGAGTGGGCAGGGCAGTTGCACGAGTTGGGTGGCCATATCGCCCACAGTGATTGCCACAAGCATGGCGCCTATATCCTTGACAACGTGGACGCTATTGGATTCACACAACCAGAAATGCATCGGTTGAGCCTGCTCGTGCTGGGGCACCGGGGCAAACTACGCAAGATGGAGGGCGCGCTGGTCGACATCGGCTTTGTGGCTCAGCTGATGGCTTTGCGTCTGGCAATCATTCTGTGCCATGCACGGCGTGACCCCGATCTGGAAGGTCTTGGCTTGCAGCGGGTAGGTGCGAAGAACGCCTTCAAATTGAGCTGCCGCACTGGATGGGCAAGCAGTTATCCGCAGTCTGCCCACCTCCTGCGCGAAGAAGCCTGCGCGTGGCAAAAGACCCCATGGCCGCTTGATTTCCAGTGCAGCTAGGCGAGCCGCTCGACCACACCACTACCGAATAGTTCGGTAACGCTGGTTTGCAATCGCTGCCAGATTGGCCGCCTGTCTTCACGCTGAATACTCGGCGCGCAAAGCAGCTTCCACACGATCGATCGCCCACCAAAGGTCATCTTCCCCCACATTCAAGGGCGGTGCCAGTACGAGCACATTGCCTTGCCCGACCTTGAAAGATAGCCCGTCACTCAGGCATCGGTACAGCACCGCTTCGGCAAGGTCAGAAGCGTCGCGTGGTCCCATGCTGCCGAGCTCTATCCCGATCAGCAATCCTGCCCCGCGGACTTCAGCAATGGCCGGCAGCGTGCTGGCCAGTTGGTGCAGCCGGGTCAATACGGCCTCGCCTAAGCGCTGGCTACGTACCAGCAATTGCTCCTCTTCAATCACGTCCAGCACGGCCAGGCCGGCGGCGCAGGCCACCGGGTTCTTTTCGTGGGTGTAATGACCCAGTGAAATGTGCTGCCCCACGTCGAAATCGGCACGTGCAATCAGGGCGGCCAAGGGCATGCTGCCTCCGCCCAGACCCTTTCCGATGACCAGCATGTCGGGTTCTATGCCGTAGCGTTCCACCGCGAAGAGGTGTCCCGTGCGG
>CAJBVC010000458.1 GCA_903958915.1 uncultured beta proteobacterium | reverse complement strand
GCCTAGTAGGACAAGGTGCTCGCGTCTGCGCGCGATTCCATGCGCTGCCGGTACAGCGCGTAATACAGGACCGGAATGACCACCAGCGTGAGCAGGGTGGACACCAAAATACCAAAGATTAGCGATACGGCCAGGCCATTGAAAATCGGGTCGTCGAGGATGAAGAACGCGCCAATCATGGCGGCCACGCCGGTCAGAGCGATCGGCTGTGCACGCACTGCTGCGGAACTGACCACAGCTTCCTTGAACGCCATGCCCTGCGCGACTTGCAGCTCAATGAAGTCCACCAGCAAAATCGAATTGCGAACAATGATGCCGGCCAGCGCAATCATGCCGATCATGCTCGTGGCGGTGAACTGCGCGCCCAACATGGCGTGCCCCGGCATGACGCCGATGATGGTCAACGGAATGGGCGCCATGATGACCAGCGGCGTGAGGTAGCTCTTGAACTGGGCCACTACCAGCAGGTAGATCAGGATCAGCCCGACGCCATAGGCCGCGCCCATGTCGCGGAAGGTGTCGTAGGTGATCTGCCATTCGCCGTCCCACTTCAGGGCGTACTGGCGATAGGGGTCTGTTGGCTGGTGAATCCAGTACTCGCCGACGACGTCAGGCTGGTTCTTGGCCAACTCGGCGAGCTGGGTGCGGATTGCGAACAGTCCGTACAGTGGCGAGTCGAGTTTTCCCGCCATGTCGCCCATGACATAGCTCACACCCTTGAGGTCTTTGGTAAACAATGGCTTGTCGATGATGCCGCGTTCCACCTGGACTAGCCCCGACAAAGGCACCAGCTGACCGTTGGCAGCGCGCAGGGGCAAGGCCAGAATCTGCTCCAGCCCCACCTGGCTCTCGCGGGGTAACTGGATGCGCACCGGCACTGGGTACTTGGACTGCCCATCGTGCAAGTACGCCGCATCGGTACCTGACAGTGCGGCTGAAACGGTCTGCGCGATGGCAGCCACGGGAATGCCCAAGGACTCTGCGCGCTGGCGACGTACCCGCAGGAAGGCGCGCGGTGCGTCTTCACGCAAACTGGTGTCGGTGCCGACAATGTCAGCCGTTGCGCCGAACGCCTTGGCGACTTGCTTGGCCAGTTCCTGGCGGCCCTTTTCATCGGGGCCGTAAATCTCTGCCACCAACGGCGACATCACGGGTGGGCCAGGTGGAACTTCCACCACCTTGATGCGAGCGTTATGTTTGCGCCCAATGTCTTCCAGTGCGGGCCGCAGGCGCTGGGCAATGGCGTGGCTCTTCTCGTGGCGATGCTGCTTGTCTACCAGGTTGACCTGCAAGTCGCCTTGTTCAGCCTCTGCACGCAGGTAGTACTGGCGCACCAGACCATTGAAGGTAATGGGGGATGCAGTGCCGGCATAAGCCTGCAAATCGCGCACCTCAGGTTGCTCTGCCAAGTAGACGCCCAGCGCATGCAGGGTGGACGCAGTGTCTTCCAATGGAGTGCCGACCGGCATGTCCACGATCACCTGAAACTCGCTCTTGTTGTCAAAAGGCAGCATTTTCAGCACCACCCACTGCACCATGGTCAGACCCACTGAAAGCATCAAAGCCACCAGGATTCCAGCCAGCAAGAGCCAGCGCTTGCGTGCGCTGTTGAGAAACGGCAACAGGACCAACCGGAAGACGCGTTGCAGACGCCCCTCGGGCAAAGGCTCCACCGTGTCATATTCACAGGGTTCTTCGGCTGTGGGCTTGTGGTGAATGACATGTGGCTTCATGAGCT
>CAJBVC010000457.1 GCA_903958915.1 uncultured beta proteobacterium | reverse complement strand
GACCTGCATTCTCAGCCTCGGTGACCCCGTCGGTGTAAAGCAGCAGCAAACTGCCAACTGGAAAAGGCAACATGCCAGATTTGTACTGGATGCCGGAAACCATGCCAGCCACCGGATTGCGTGGGGAATATATCAACCCCAGTGGCTCACATGGGAGCCGAACCATTGGCGGGTTGTGCCCTGCGTTCACGTAGCGGATCTGTTTCAGTTCAAGGTCCACGATGCCGAGGAAAATGGAGACAAACAACTGCTCGCTGTTCATCATGCACAGTTGGTCATTCCCACGGGAGACGATGTCTGCCAGTTGCACCTGCTCGATGCGCTTCTCCTGGATGGCCATGCTGCGCAGCATGGCCAGGGTTTGCGCCATAAACAAGGCTGCAGGCATTCCCTTGTTGCAGACATCTCCTATCGCAACCAGGTAGCGATGCTTGTCCAGTGGAATCACGTCGTAAAAGTCGCCACCCACTTGACGGGCTGCACGCATAAACCCATGGCAGTCCAGTCTTGGTTCGTCGGCCAGGAGGGGGTTGGGCGCAAGCATGCTGGTTTGGATGCGGTGCGCAAAGTCGAGCTCGCGCTGCAACGCCTTGAATTCGGTTTGCAGGCGCACGCGTTCACCAATGCGCTGGTTGCTGCGGCGCATGCGCTCAGCAAGAATCCGGATCAGATTGCGTCCAACGTTGGGAATGATGAGCAACTGCTCAACAAAGGTCTTCGCGTCAATCTCCAGCAGACTGCACTCAGTTGCCGCGACGACCCACGCGGTAGACAGTTTTCCATCGGCAGCCGAAACTTCGCCGACGCATTCGCCCCGCGGAATGTCCAGAAAATCGTCCGACGCCGGGCCATCAAAATGGACCCGGAGTGCCCCCTCGATGACCACCCAGACCCGCTGGCTGTGTTGACCGGCTGCCAGTATCAGATCACCGGCACTGAAACGTACCACCAGACATGTCGACAGAATGCGCTCAAGCTCGTGATATGCAACGTGGTGAAAAAGTTCGGTGCGCGAAATAAAGCCCAGCGTGCGACGGTCATGAACCCCGCGCTCGTCCGCCACCACCTGGGCATTGTTGAGTCGCTGCAACGGGAACGTCTGTGACGAGGCTTGACGTCGTTCCGTCTGTCGCGAGTAAGGCCAGGGCGCACCGAAGCGCACCGTGAGCCGGTTCCTTAAGCCTGTGCGCTGGTACTCACATGCATCAGCAAACTGGCGTACCAGATGGATGCCAAAGCCGCCGTCCGGGGCTTCTTCCAGGGTTGCAGGTCGGGGTGGGGGAAGCTGTTGCAGCGGATCGAAAGCTGCGCCTGCATCTTCGATCGAGAGTTCGGCCCGCTGGCCACTGAAGCTGAATTCCAGGTAGATTTCTCCAAACCCGCCTGCATATGCATAGTTGACAACGTTGGAGGTGAGTTCTACCACGCACAGGTCCAGGCCATCGGTCCAGTCCTGACGCACCTGGTGCTGCGCTGCCAGCGTACGTATCCAGACACTTGCCTCGCCTGCCGCCGACGGGCCACTCTCAAGTGTCAGGTTGTGGCGGTGTTCCGCCTGCAAGGCTCAGCCTCCTGCAAAGGCTGTCTGGGCCGCTTCGACTGAATCGTAAAGTGGAATGAGCTGGTCAATGCCCGCCATGACCAGCACCTTCTGTACGATGGGTTGTGCCGCCGCCAGTACCATCTTGCCGCCCCGCCCTTGTTGTCCGCGGGCAGCCGTCATCAGGGTGCGGATACCAATCGAAGCCAGAAAGGTCACTGCAGAAAGGTCAACGATGATGTTGGCCTTGCGCGTCGTGGTAATGAAGCTGAAACGGTCATCGATAGCGCGGGCGCCGTCAATATCGAGTCTTCCATCAAGAGTCACTTGAATCAGTCCTGAGGAAACTTCTGCAGATTCAACTTTCATTTCTTGGCCCGATGAATGCACAGCTTGCCAGTTGCTGCCGTGCTTGGTGAATCATTCTATGCAGATCACATGTCAGTATTGTGACAAGGCGAAGAGGTGTCCAAAGACCGCGTCATGTCCTTTCGCCAGGGCGTTCCATGGCGACTTCAGATACCTTGAATCCGAGTTTTTCATAAAACGCTGCAACACCAGTGCGACCTGCCCGAAGCACCCAGGTCATCTTTTCATTCTTGCCCATGGCAGTTCGTACAAGTGCAGTGCCAATGCCCTTTGCG
>CAJBVC010000456.1 GCA_903958915.1 uncultured beta proteobacterium | reverse complement strand
TCCGATGACATCGTGTACAGCAACCTGTTTACCGGAGTGCATGGGAATTACCTGGCTCCCAGCATTCGCGCTGCGGGACTGGACCCACTGAACTTGCCCGAAAGCGATCCGAGCAAGATGAACTTTGGTGGCGCCGGCGCGGCCAAGGCCTGGAAAGAAATCTGGGGCTGTGGGCAGGGCATTGGAAGCATTGACCGGGTGCAGTCCGTGGCCGACTATGTCGCCCAGTTGAAGCGTGAATACGGGTTTGCGCGCGAACGCTTGGGGTTGCGGTACTAACAGTGATTAAGGCCTGGAGCGCCCGTATATAAAGCGTAAACAGCTATGTTTTAGATAGCGCTTTGCGAGCGTGAAAGATCAGCTTGGCCAGGTCGATCCGTGTTCTGGAACCATGGCACGCCAGCCCAACTCACGCTTGATGCGGCCGCGCAATGCGTCGGAAGCCTCCGGGTTGCCGTGCACCACATAGACCTGGTCGGGCGACTGTGGCATAGTCTTTAGCCACTGAAGCAGTTGCCCCGCGTCGGCATGGGCCGAGGCTGATTGGAGTTGCACCACTTCTGCATTCACCTCCACATCCCGCCCGTGGATGCGCACCGAGCGTGCGCCGCTGGCCAACGTGGCACCGCGTGTGCCGGGTGCCTGGTAGCCAGTCAGGATGATCATGTTGCGGTGGTTGCCGGCGTGGTGCGCCAGGTGGTGCAATACGCGCCCACCAGTGGCCATGCCGCTTGCCGACAGGATGACCATGGGGCCGTGGCGGGCGGCCAGGGCGCGCGACTCATCGGTACTGTTGACCATCGTCGCGCTATGGGTCAGCGCGTGGCTCTCCGGCACACTCAGGCGATGCTGCCCTTGATTGTGTTCAAACAGATGGGTGGTATGCACGGCCATCGGGCTGTCCAGAAAGACCGGTAGTGAGCGCGGTACATCGCCACGTGCCTTCAACTGCGCAATGGCATGCAACAGCGCTTGTGCGCGTCCCACCGCAAAAACGGGAACCACCGCCACACCGCCCCGGCCGGCGAGTCGGTGCAGCGCGGGGCCCAACTCTGCAAGGATGTCTTCCGGCGGGTGGTGGCGGTCACCATAGGTGGATTCGATCAGCACCGTATCGGCGGCAGGGGCATCGTCCGGAGGGTTCATGATCGAATCGTCCGGGCGGCCCAGGTCACCAGAGAACAGAATACGGCGTCCGGCGACTTCCAGCAGCAAACTGGAGGCGCCGAGAATGTGGCCAGCGGCGCTGAACGTGGCGCGCCAGCCGGCAATGGGTTGAAAGGTTTTGCCCCAAGGCGTTGCCTTGATCAGAGGCAGGCAGTCCAGGGCATCCTGACGGGTGTAGAGGGGCAGGGCAGGCGCGTGTTTGGACAGACCATGGCGGTTGGCAAACGCTGCATCTTCTTCCTGGATATGGCCGCTGTCCGGCAGCAGTATTTTGCACAGCGCTTGCGTTCCGGGCGTCGCGTGCACGTGGCCGGTGAATCCCTCTTTAAACAACACCGGGAGGTAGCCACTGTGATCGAGGTGGGCATGGGTTAGCAGCACCGCATCGATGGCATTGGGTGCCACTGGTAGCGGATTCCAGTTGCGCAGGCGCAGTTGCTTGAAACCTTGAAACAGTCCGCAATCGACCAACAGGGCTTGGTCTTTATGACGGACCAGATACTTGGAACCCGTGACCGTATCTGCACCGCCCAGAAAAGTGATGTTGACACCCATCATTCACCCCCACCTACAAACGACTTACTAACTGAAGGACGACAAAAAAAGCCGCCAAGTCCTTTATAGACCAGCGGCTTGATGGTGTGTGTGAAGTTCAGCGACTATTAACCTGCATCAACTGAACAGATTCTTCAGGCGATCCGTCCAGCTATCGCCCGACGGGGAATGCTTGCTCCCACCTTTTTTGAACGATTCGTCAAGTTCGCGCAGCAGCCGGCGCTGGTGCTCACTGAGCTTGACGGGCGTTTCCACTGCAATGTGGCAGTACAGGTCGCCTGGATAACTGGAGCGGACACCCTTGATGCCCTTGCCCCGCAAGCGGAACTGCTTGCCCGACTGGGTTCCCTCCGGTATGTCGATCGCTGCTTTGCCCGCCAGGGTTGGTACGTCAATTTCGCCGCCCAGCGCGGCGGTCACCATGCTGATCGGGACCGAGCAATGCAAGTCATCGCCGTCGCGCTCGAAAATGTCGTTTTTCTTGATGCGAATCTCGATGTACAGATCGCCCGGTGGCCCGCCGTTGGTGCCGG
>CAJBVC010000455.1 GCA_903958915.1 uncultured beta proteobacterium | reverse complement strand
GCCAACTGCTCGCGTTCGGCCACCAACGAGTCCAGCATCGCATTGAATTGGCTGGCGATATCGCGCACCTCGGCGATGTGACCCACTCCATCAAGAGGAATGCGTTGCTGCAGATTGCCATTCTGCACGGCCTGCGTCACAGCGGCAGCAATCTGGATCGGCCGCACCGCATAGCGCCGCACCAGCCACAGCATCAAAACAGTAAAGAGCACCGCGACGGCAAACAGGGCATAGACCTTGTGGCTGGCCTGCGCCAATTCGGCGTCCATTGCCGTCATGGGGATGCCTGCAGAAACGATCCAGCGCGTGCCTTCCACAGGAACCACCGCGTACAGACGATGGATACCGTCGGTTTGTGAGGTCGTTTGAAAGAACCCCTGTCGCACCTGGAGGGCGTTGGACGCCTGTGGAAAGCTGCTACGGTTGGCACCTACCCACTTCTCGGCGTCCCGAGAGCGTGCCAGCACCACCCCGTCGTCGTCAAACAGGGTACTGATGGTGTCTTTGGGGAATCGATTGAGTGTGCTTTCGTTGATCGGGTTGAGGCCCACGAGATCAATCCATGCGGCGATGTAGCCACGCACGGTGCCGCTGTCATCGCGCAGCGCGTGGCTGATGGGCAGCACCCAGCGCCCCGTGATAAAGCCTTTTTGAGCACGCGCCACTTGAAACCTGGGCGCACCGGTGGACATGGAACCCAGCGCAGTCTTGAGCGTGGGGCGGTCCGGCGTTGCGCCCAGCGAGCTGCAAATCAGCTCACTGTCCAGTGTCGTAGTCGTGAGCGAGGTAAAGCCGGGGTGCGACTTCTGAAAGTCGCCAAAAACCGGATCGCAGCGGGCGCCACTGAGCGCGCGCACACTGGCACGTGCAGACAACGTGGTGAGGAACTGCTGTGTATCGCTGAGGTTGCGCTCCAGCGAGTGGGCGTAAATCTGCGCCAAGCTCATGGCGGATGACTCAAAGCGCCGTTCGATGCGGCTACCTTCATCCTGCGTGCCTATCATGAGGAAACCCCATAGAGGCAACAGCAGGAGCAACGCAAGCGCGATCAGTACCGTGCCGATACGCCACGGTAGTTTTAGTCGACTGCTGCCCTGCGACTTGTCGGTCGCGTCTTTCGGATGCATGGCGCCTTTCGCACTCCCACGATGTGCAATCTGCCGCTACCGCCCATGTTAGGCGCTTAACGCACAGGCGGGCCTCTATAACGACAAATCTTGATCATGCGCAAACCCCTGCGTGCCCGTCACGGGAGCGTTCCATCGGATCCCTGTAACAACGCTCCACTCCACTTTTCCATGGAAATCACCACAGAAGAAAGTTGCAGAGCATCTGCCACGATGACGCGCCAGGCGTCGGATTCGACCTTCACGCCGTAATGGAACATCGGCTGCTCGCGCTTGCGCTGCTCCACCATCACGGCCACTTGGGCATCATCCAATGCCACCCCCAACGAGGACAATAGGCGACGCTTTTGCTCCAGCAGCCCGGGCGTTCGCACCAGTTTGATCAAGCGCTTGTGCAACGCTGCATTGCTTGCCACCACTTCATTGGCACGCCGGTAAATCAATGCATTGACGAGTGCGGCCAGCACCACGGCATCGTCGGTATTGACGGCGCGCCACACCACGGTGCCAGCAAACCGCGTGAGGCCACGCCTGAACTCCAGCGCAGTACCAGGGATATCCTGATCGCTAAAGAAACTGAAGCCGACCTCGTTCCAGGCATTGGCTTCGATATGCTGCCACGCCTCGCCCACGCGGCATCCCAGTCGAATCCCGATATGGCTATGCCTGCTGTCATTCCTCGCGCTTGCATCCTGCTCGTTGCCCACCGTGCACCCCTCAAATTTGCGGCTTGGGCGACACGCGCGGCAGGCGCATGGTGAAAGCCGTGCCCAGCCGGGAGGAGGATTCCACGCTGATCTGCCCGCCCAGCACCTGGGTGACCAGGCGGTGCACGATGGCCAACCCCAAACCAGAGCCGCCCTGGCCGAGCTTGGTCGTGAAAAACGGATCGAAGATGCGGTTCAGATTTTCGCTGGCTATGCCGACTCCGTCATCGGCGCAGTCCAGGACGATCGTGTTGTCGTCAACGCTTCGGGCGCTCAGTGTGACCTGGCCCTCGCTGCGTCCACCGAAAGCATGCAGCACTGCGTTCATGACCAGATTGATCACAACCTGTCCGAGCGGACCGGGAAAGCTTTCCATGCGCATTCCCGCACCGATATCCACGCGGATTTTCCAGGGCGAGCCTTTGAGATTGGGGCGCAAGGTATCAATCACTTCGGTGACCACCTCGGCCAGGTCAAAGTCACGGCGTCGCTCCGAGGTCTGGTCCACTGCAACCTGCTTGAAGCTGCGCACCAGGTCCGAGGCGCGGTGCAGTGAGCGCTCGGCAAGCAGGGTTCCTTCCAGGCTTTGCTGCACATACTGTTCCAGTGTGGAACGCTTGATATTGCCCTCCCGCAACACAACTTCAAATGCGCGCGTCGCATCGCCCAGAGCGGTGGTAGTGATCAAGGCATTGCCAATGGGCGTATTGAGTTCGTGCGCGACGCCGGCCACCAGTTGCCCGAGCGACGACAGCTTCTCGGCACGCACCAGTTCCGCCTGCGCCTCCTTCAGGTTGGTCAGCGCCGTACTGAGCTCGGCGGTGCGCGCGGCGACGCGCGACTCCAGCGCTTCATTGAGCGCCTTGATTTCCATTTCGGTGCGCAGGCGCGCAGTCTGGTCCATCATGATTGCCAGCACGCCGGCGTGGCCATCGTATTCAATGGACTCCGCTGACACGATCAGCTGCATGGTGCGGCCGTCCCGGGCGACCGCCTGGATGCTGCGATCCAGTGCGCGTCCGTCACGCAACAGATCCGCAACCCACTCGGCCCGCTGCTGCGGGACTTCCCAAAATCCGAGCTCCAGCGAGGTACGGCTCAATGCCTCCTCCTGTGTCCAGCCAAACACCCTTTGCCAGGCTGGGTTAACCGCCAGATAGCGCCCATCGCTGATCCGGCTCACCGCGATGGGAAGCGGGTTGGATTCGCTGATGACATGAAAGCGGCGCTCCGAGCGCTGCAGTGCCTGCTCCCTCGCAGTCAGGGTGGCCACAACCTGCTCCAACTCCTGATTCAGAG
Source organism: uncultured beta proteobacterium (assembly GCA_903958915.1). Classification (GTDB taxonomy): domain Bacteria; phylum Pseudomonadota; class Gammaproteobacteria; order Burkholderiales; family Burkholderiaceae_C; genus Allorhodoferax. The sequence continues at coordinate 626 of CAJBVC010000455.1, read as the reverse complement.
CACGCGTGGTGTTCACGTTTTGCCAGTGCGCCTTGAGAATGAAGTGCATGGCCACCATCGTGGTTGCCATCACGATTGCCATCGGAAACCAGTACCAGAAAACGTGCGCATCAATGCGCCGGCCGACGATCATCCCGTAATGCTCCGCCATGGCAATGAGAAACGATGCACCGATCGATGCCAGCCCAAGTGCCAAACCCTGGCGTGCGCCGAGCACCCAGCCGCCCAGCAGCATCATGGCCGGGTAAGCAAACAGCGCGGCATTGGCGACACCATTGCGCAGCACCCCTTGCATGGTGACTGCTGCCCAGATGCCCCATACGAACAGGCTCATGGCATGTCGCGCCTGGCCCCTGCTTTGGAGCCATACCGTCACGGAGCCAATGATCAGTACCGCCATCGGGGCGGCCAGTATGGTGCCGACCTGACCAAACGCGGCCATCAAAACGATATAGGCCAGAATGATGCCGAGAACGGCTTTGTACAGGGCGCCAGCACCCCGAAGCTCGACACCATCGGAACTTTGCAACAACGTGGATGACTCCTTTATCTCAGTATATCGAAGGCCTGCTGTGCACGTCTCGCATCCACTGATTGCCACACTGCCGCATCGCGCGCGCTTTTTC
>CAJBVC010000454.1 GCA_903958915.1 uncultured beta proteobacterium | reverse complement strand
GCACGGGGGACATATTCTTGAATGTGACACTCACTTGACTTCGCATGGCTTACTCCTAATGCCCGAATGATAAAACCAAATCTCGTGGGCAAGGCTTTACTTGATAATGAAAGCCACTTTTCTTGCCTCTAGCCGAGAGTTACCCATGGTGCCCCATTTGCTGCCGACCGAAACTGTCCACCACCGTGTGTGCCCCCTGTGTGAAGCCTGCTGCGGCCTTGAAATCAAGGTACAGGCGGGCAAAGTGAGCAGCATCCGGGGGCATGCCGCGGATGTACTGAGCAAGGGTTACATCTGCCCCAAGGCAGTGGCCCTGAAGGATTTGCACGAAGACCCGGACCGGCTTCGCACGCCACTCATCAAACGCGATGGCGTACTGGAAGCCGCGACCTGGGACGAGGCATTCGCAGAAGTTGAGCGGCGCTTGCCCGCCATTCGTACCGCGCACGGTCGTGATGCGGTGGCGGTGGCAGTCGGCAATCCGTCGGCCCACAAGATCGGGCTACTCACCTATTTCGGCAAGTTGGCCCGCGCTCTGGGCACGAAAAACGTGTTTTCTGCATCTACCCTCGACCAGATGCCCAAGCAACTGGCCAGCGGTTTGATGTTTGGCCACTGGCTGAGCGTAGCCTTGCCGGATATCACCCACACCGACTTCCTGCTGGTTCTGGGTGCCAACCCCGTGGTGAGCAATGGCAGCATGTGGACGGTGCCCGACTTTCGGGGCAAGGCGAAGGCATTGCGCGAACGTGGCGGAAAAATGGTGGTCATCGACCCCCGGCGTACCGAGACCGCTGCACTGGCCGATGCGCACCACTTCATTCGGCCCAATTCCGATGTGTTTTTGCTGGCAGCGATGGTGCATACGCTGTTTGCCGAGAATCTGGTGCGGCTTGGCCCGGTTGCGCCCTGGGTTGATGGTGTCGAAGCGGTACGAATCGCTGTGGAAGGCTTTGCACCAGAAGCCGTGGCACCACGCTGCGGCATCCCTGCGGACACCATCCGCGCACTGACACGCGACTTGGCAAGCGCCCAGCGCGCCGCCGTCTATGCCCGCATCGGCACCTGCACGCAGGAGTTCGGCACCACCGCCAGCTGGCTGGTCGATGTACTCAACACTTTGACTGGCAATCTCGACCAGCAGGGTGGCGTGCGTTTTGCCAAATCGGCCGCGTTTGCGTCCAACACCAGCGGCAAACCCGGCGTGGGCAAGGGCGTCAGCACGGGGCGGCACCATGCGCGCATCAGCGGCGCCCCCGAGGTGTATGGCGAACTCCCGATGACCTGTCTGGCCGAGGAAATTGAAAACCAGGGCGAAGGGCAAGTACGCGCTTTGGTGACGGTGGCCACCAATCCGGTGCTTTCCAGCCCCGATGGACCGCGCCTGGCGAAGGCGCTGGATTCTCTGGACTTTATGCTCAGTCTGGATATCTACGTCAACGAAACCACGCGCCATGCCGACGTTATCCTGCCGGGGCTCTCACCGCTGGAGGAACTGCACTTTGATGTCGCGTTTCCCCAGCTGTCCTGGCGCAACCATGCCCGCTACAGCGCGCCGGTGTTTCCAGCGACTGGCGGCCACTTGCCAGAGTGGCAAACGCTACTCAAGCTGACGGCCATTGTGCAAGGCCAGGGCGTCCATCTGGACCCCCTGTTGCTGGACGACGCACAGTTCGCGCAGGACGCAGACCGACTGTTCGGCGAGCATGCCCCGGCCGTGATTGCAGCCACTCAGGGGCAGCACGGTCCGCAGCGCGCCATTGAGGTGGCGTTGCGCACCGGCCCCTATGGCGACCAGTTTGGCCGCAAGCCGGACGGGCTCAATCTGGAGAAGGTGATGCAGGCCAGCGCCGCGGGCGGCATGGACCTTGGAGAATTGCAGTCCCGGATTCCCGAAATGCTGCGCACGCCCAGTGGCAAAGTTGAACTCGCACCACCCGTTCTGCTACAAGATTTGAAGCGTGCTACGCAGGCCCTGCAAGCGCCTGCGGCCGATTTGGTCATCATTGGTCGGCGTGATGTGCGCACCAACAACAGCTGGATGCATAACCTCCCGACCCTGGCCAAGGGTCCGTTTCGCTGTACCGCACTGGTGCACTCCACTGATGCCAGCCGACTCGGTTTGACCGACGGCGCCTTGGCCGAATTGCGCAACGGAACCCGCTGCGTGCAAGCGGTGGTGCATGTGAGTGACGAGATGATGCCTGGTGTGGTGAGCCTTCCCCATGGCTGGGGCCACGATCTGCCGGGCGCACGTCTGCGCGTAGCCGTCGACCGCCCGGGCGCCAATGTCAATGCACTCTTGAGTGACCAATTGAGAGACCCGCTCTCCGGCAATGCCGTGTTAGGCGGCGTGCCCATCACCATGG
>CAJBVC010000453.1 GCA_903958915.1 uncultured beta proteobacterium | reverse complement strand
CCGTAGTTCCATGCAGCACCTTCTACGCTGGATGCGGATACTAGCTATAGCTTTGATAGCAGGTTGCGCCCAGCCATCGGGCACGGTGGGGTCCGCGCAATCGTTGGTGGTGATGAGCTACAACATCCGCTGCGGGTCGTGCGAAGCCGTCACGGATGTGAACCACTGGAGCCGGCGCAAGACCCTGGTGGCAGACGTGATCCGCAAGTCTGGCGCCGATCTGGTCGGACTGCAGGAAGCCGAGCTGTTTCAAGTCACTGATTTGGTCGAGTTGCTGCGCGATTTCGACTGGTATGGGCTCGGTCGTGATGCAGGGGACCAGCGTGGAGAAATGAATGCGGTGCTGGTGCGTCGCAGTGCCTTCGAGATCGAGTCGCGTCGCACCCTGTGGTTGTCATCCACACCCGACATCGCCTCACGCGGCTGGGATGCCATGTTCAACCGCACGCTGACCCATGTTGCGCTGCGCAGCAAATCCGGGGGGCGTCGCCTTCACTTCATCAACACCCACTTTGACCACATGGGTGCGTTGGCCCGGCTGGAAAGTGCGCATTTGATTGCCCGCACTGCACAGGAATTGGCCGGGAAAGAGGCGGTTCTTCTGACAGGCGATCTGAATCTGCGTTCTGATCACCCAGCCTACGCGGCGCTGGCGCGGGTGCTGCAGGACGCGGCAACCACTTCAGCAACACCTTCGACCGGGCCCACCATGACCTTCAATGGTTTTGGCAAGGACATCGAGCCCGGAAACAAGATTGACTTTGTCTTCATCAGCCGTGGCCTGCGCAGTCGTTCGCATGCGGTCATCGGTGACCTGTACCAGGGTCACTACCCCTCGGACCATTTTCCGGTCGTCTCCACCCTCCGCTTTTAACAACCACACCCTTTCTTCACGAGGTATTGATATGAAACTGCCCTGTTCCCCGACCACGCTGGCTTTGGCGCTTGGTATTGCGAGCTGCTCGCTGCACACCCTGGCTGCAGACGTGGAAGTGCTGCATTACTGGACGTCGGGAGGGGAAGCCAAATCGGTGGCGGAACTCAAGAAGATCATGCAAGCCAAGGGGCATGTCTGGAAGGACTTTGCGGTGGCTGGTGGCGGCGGTGACAACGCCGCCACCGCCCTCAAGAGCCGGGTGGTAGCCGGCAATGCGCCTGCCGCAGCGCAGGTGAAAGGACCCGCCATCCAGGAGTGGGCCGCTGAAGGCGTGCTGGCGAATCTGGACGCTGTGGGGAAGGCGGAAAACTGGGACAGCCTGCTGCCCAAGGTGGTCGCCGACGTCATGAAGTACAAAGGCAGTTATGTCGCCGCCCCGGTCAACGTGCACCGTGTCAACTGGATGTGGGCCAACGCCGCCGTGCTCAAGAAAGCGGGCGTGAAAGCAATGCCCAAGACGTGGGACGAGTTTTTTGCCGCGGCCGACAGCGTCAAAAAACTGGGCCTGATCGCCGTGGCGCATGGTGGGCAAAACTGGCAGGATTTCACCACATTCGAATCGGTCGTGCTCGGCGTCGGTGGTGCCAAGTTTTACAACGATGCGCTGGTCAAACTCGATCCGAAGTCCCTCAACAGCGACACCATGAAGAAATCTCTGGAGACGCTGCGCAAGGTGAAGTCCTATACCGACCCTGCCGCGGCAGGGCGCGACTGGAATCTCGCAACGGCCATGGTGATGCAGGAAAAGGCGGCCTTCCAGTTCATGGGCGATTGGGCCAAAGGTGAGTTTCTGGCAGCAGGCAAGGCCCCGGGCAAGGACTTTCTCTGCGCCGCAAGCCCGGGAAGCGCCAATGCCTACACCTTCAACATGGATTCGTTCGCCATGTTCAAACTCAAGGATGGCGCTGCGCAGAAAGGGCAAGCCGATCTCGCTGCAGCCATCATGGGTGCGGAATTTCAGGAACTGTTCAACCTGAACAAGGGATCGATCCCGGCGCGTTTGAACATGAACATGGCCAAGTTTGACGATTGCGCCAAACTCTCCAGCAAGGACTTCGTTGAGTCCGCCAAAGCCGGATCACTGGTTCCATCGGTCGCACACAGCATGGCCGTCAGCCCGGCCGCTGAAGGTGCACTCAAGGATGTGGTGAGTCAGTTCTGGAACGACGAGAAGATTTCGATTGCCGATGGCATGCGCAATCTCGCCAAGGCCGCCGCAACGCGCTAGCCGCTGCGCAGTCCCTCATCGGCATTGACCGTGCGGTCTCTGGAAGCAGCGTTACCCAAGCTCGTGGTAGCCCCCGCGTTTGTGCTGGGGTTCGCGTTCATCTACGGCCTGATGCTGTGGAATGGTGTGCTATCGGTCACTGGATCACGCATGTTGCCCAACTATGAACAGTTTGTCGGGCTAGCGCAGTACGAGCGCCTTTTTGAGATGGAGCGCTGGTGGCTGGCGTTGAAAAACCTCGGCATTTTCAGCGTTTTGTATGTCGGCGGATCGATGGCATTGGGGCTGCTGTTGGCGATCTTCCTGGATCAAAAGGTGCGCGGCGAAGGCGCACTGCGCACTATTTACCTGTACCCCATGGCGCTGTCGTTCATCGTCACGGGCACGGCGTGGAAATGGATTCTCAACCCCGGGCTGGGATTGGAAAAGCTGTTCCACGATCTGGGCTGGGAGTCCTTTGCGTTCGACTGGCTGGTGCAGTCCGATATGGCGATTTACTGTGTGGTGATTGCAGGCATCTGGCAATCCGCTGGTTTTGCCATGGCACTGTTTCTTGCCGGCTTGCGAGGCATCGACGACAGCATCATCCGCGCGGCGCAAATCGATGGAGCCACCCTGCCCCAGATCTACCGCCGCATCATCCTGCCCATGCTGCGGCCGGTGGTGTTCTCCACGGTGCTGGTGCTGGCACACCTGTCGATCAAGAGTTTCGATCTGGTGATGGCACTGACCGCGGGTGGTCCGGGTTACGCCACCGATGTGCCGGCGACGTTCATGTTCGTCATGAGTTTCACGCGGGGCCAGATTGGTCTGGGCGCGGCCAGTGCCACCATGATGCTGGCCACGGTTGCCGCCATTGTGGTGCCCTACCTGTACAGCGAACTGCGGACCCGCCCCCATGATCGCTAAGCAGTTATCGCGGGGCCTGCTGTACCTGGTGCTTCTGTTGGCAGCCCTGTTCTTTGTTGCGCCGCTGTACGTGATGCTGGCAACCTCGTTGAAGGATGCCGAACAGATTCGCCAGGGCAACCTGTTGAGCTTGCCAGCCTCCTTGAGCCTGGATGCCTGGAGCATGGCCTGGTCGAGCGCCTGCACGGGCGTGGATTGCCGGGGTCTGCAACCCTATTTCTGGAATTCCGTGCGGATGGCAGTGCCTGCGGTGCTGCTCTCCACGGCTTGGGGCGCAGTCAACGGCTATGTGCTGAGCCATTGGAAGTTTCGCGGCAGTGAACTGCTGTTTGGCTTGCTGCTGTTTGGCGTCTTCATGCCCTTTCAGGTGGTACTGCTGCCCATGAGCCAGGTATTGGGTGCGCTCGGATTGTCGAGCTCCATTGCCGGACTGATCATCGTGCACTGCCTGGCGGGAGTGGCCGGAACGACGCTGTTCTTTCGCAATTACTACACCGCCATCCCCAAAGAGCTCATCAGTGCCGCGCGGCTGGATGGGGCGGGCTTCTGGCGCATTTTCTGGCGCATCGTATTGCCACTGTCGACACCGATCCTGATGGTCACGCTGATCTGGCAGTTCACCAACATCTGGAACGATTTCCTGTTTGGCGTTTCCTTCAGCGGTGCCGACAGCAAGCCCGTGACCGTGGGACTCAACAACATGGCCAATACCTCCAGCAGCGTCAAAAGCTACAACGTGGACATGGCAGCGGCGGTGATTGCTGCGCTGCCCACCATGCTGGTGTACGTGCTGGCCGGACAGTACTTTGTCAAAGGTCTCACTGCCGGCGCGGTGAAAGGATAGGCACACCCGATGGCAGCATCTCTCAGCATTGCAGGCATCCGCAAGGTTTTTGGCAAGGGTGCGCACGCGGTCGAAGTGCTGCAACGCATCGATATCGACGTCGCTCCCGGAGAGTTCCTGATTCTGGTGGGTCCCTCGGGCTGCGGAAAATCGACCTTGCTCAACATCATTGCGGGTCTGGAAGATCCCACGGAAGGCCAGGTGCGCATTGCTGGCAAGGACGTGATCGGCGTGGCGCCAGCCCAGCGCGACATTGCCATGGTGTTCCAGAGCTACGCCCTCTACCCCACCATGAGCGTGGCAGAAAACATGGGTTTCGCGCTGGAAATGCGCAAGGTACCCAAAGCGCAGCGAGTGCAGCGCGTCGCCAAGGTGGCCGCCATGCTGCAGATTGAGCACCTGCTGGAGCGCAAGCCGTCGCAACTCTCGGGTGGCCAGCGCCAGCGCGTGGCCATGGGACGGGCGTTGGCACGCGACCCGCAGCTTTTTCTTTTCGATGAACCGTTGTCCAATCTCGATGCCAAGCTGCGAGTGGAAATGCGCGCCGAGATCAAGCGCCTGCACCAGGTCAGCGGTATCACCAGCGTCTACGTCACGCACGACCAGATCGAGGCCATGACCCTGGGCAGCCGCATCGCGGTAATGAAAGACGGTGTGCTGCAGCAAATCGGAACACCCGAGGCGATTTATTCGCAACCCGCCAATCTTTTTGTCGCCGGATTCATCGGCTCACCCACTATGAATTTCATAGCTGGTCACGCTCATGCTACGGGCGATGCAGCCTCTTTTTCCTTTGAAGGTGGGAGTCTGCCGTTGGCTTGCCCGGCCGCGACGCCGTTGACCTTGGGCGTGCGCCCCGAGCATCTGCATCTGGCGGCGCAGTCGGCCTGGCGCGGCCAGGTGACGCTGGTGGAGCCTACCGGTGCCGATACCTTTGTGCGCGTTCAGACCGCGGCCGCTTGCGTCACGGTGCGCACACAGCCAGGCACATCGGTGCGTGTGGGCGACACCGTCGGACTTGCCGTCGATGCTGCCCACACCGTTTGGTTTGATACCCCCTCGGGAAAGAGAATTTCATGAAGAAAACAATGCACTCCCGTTATTCCTGCATGGCGGCGTTATGCCTGCCGCTGGCCATGCTGTCCCTTCCCGCCCAGGCTGAAGTTCGCGATATGGTTCAAGACAAAGTGCAAGCCCTGCTCCAGACAATGACCCTGGAAGAAAAGCTGGGCCAACTCACCCAGTATTCGGGTGACAGGAAT
>CAJBVC010000452.1 GCA_903958915.1 uncultured beta proteobacterium | reverse complement strand
CTCTGCCAGTCGCCTACTGCGCGAAGACATGCAGAGCGTGTTGGGCGAGCAGCAATTCTCTACCGCCTCGATCGTTGCCCATGAAATCAATGAACGCCTGACCGACCGCCTGCAGGCGCTGGAAACCATTGCCAAAGAATTGACACCCACTGTGCTGGCGAATTCCACCGCGGTGCAAACGTTGCTGCAACAGCGCCCACTGCTGCAACTCCTTTTCAACGCCGGCGCGTTTGCCACCGGAACCGATGGCATAGCGGTGGCCGATGTGCCTGGCTCGGCACAGCGCGTGGGTGTCAATTACCTGGACCGGGATTTCATCCTCACCGCCCTGCAACAGGGCAAATCGTCGATCGGTCGTCCGGTGATCGGCAAGCAGTTGAAAGCACCCATCATTGTCCTTGCAGTGCCGATCCGCGATGCACACGGCCAGGTGATTGGCGTCCTGGCCGGTGTAACCGATCTGAGAAAATCAAATTTTCTCGACCAAATTCCGCAAAGCCAGTATGGCAAGACCGGCGGCTACCTGTTGATTGCGCCGCAACACAACCTCATTGTGACGGCTTCCGACAAGAGCCGCGTGATGCTAGCGGTGCCGGCGCCCGGACTCAATGCCATGCACGACCGTTACATGCAGGGCTACCAAGGGTTTGGCCTGGCGACGAGTTCACGTGGTGTGCTGGAGCTCTCCGCTGCCCAGGGCATTCCCGCAGCGGGCTGGTTCATCGCAGTAACGTTGCCTGCAGCCGAAGCCTTTGCACCGATCGACCGCATGCTTGAGCGCATGTACTTCAGCGCCCTGTTCTTCACCGCCATCGCCATGGTGCTGATCTGGTGGCTGATGACCCGACTGCTGCAGCAGCAATTCGCCCCGCTGTTGGCGGCCAGCCGTGCGATTTCCATCCAGGCCGCCGGTGGCCTTTCGGCGCAGGCGCTACCGGTACTGCGCCAGGACGAAATTGGTGAATTGATCAGCGGGTTTAACCGGCTAATTGAATCTTCGGTGCAGCGTGAGGCGCAACTGCGTAGCGGCGAACACCGCTACCGAAGTTTGCTTGAAAACCTCGCCGCCGGGGTGGTGGTTCACGGCCCTGACACTGCGATCATGTTGTCCAATGGGATGGCTGCGTCCCTGCTCGGGTTGACCCAGGACCAGATGCTTGGGAAAGTGGCCCCCGACCCCGATTGGTGCTTCCTGAATGAAGACGGTACACGGATGCCCCTGGAGGATTATCCGGTCAACCGGGTACTGGCCTCAGGTGAAGCGCTGCGTGGTTATGTGGTGGGTGTGCAGCATGCCCGTGGCACCGAGCCGACCTGGGTGCTGTGCAGTGCCTATCCGACACACGATGAAGCGGGCGGCATCAGCCAGGCGGTGGTCACGTTCACCGACATCACCGAGCGCAAGCGGGCCGAGGCGGCGCTCACCGCCAGCCAGGCGCGCTGGAGATTTGCCATTGAGGGTGCCGGTTATGGCCTGTGGGACTGGAACATTCCAACCGGCAAGGCCTTTTACTCGTCGCTCTACAAATCCATGCTCGGTTTTTCCGAAGACGAATTCGGCGACACCGCGGACGAGTGGAGCAAACGCATTCACCCCGATGACGCACCCGGCGTGTTCGCCGCGTTGCAGCCCTACATGGACGGGAAGGCAGGTTCCGCCAAGGTCGAGTTCCGGATGTTATGCAAGGACGGCCACTGGCTATGGACACTAGGACGAGGCATGGTCATGGAGCGCGATGCCGATGGCAAACCCGTTCGCATGATTGGCACCAACAGCGACATT
>CAJBVC010000451.1 GCA_903958915.1 uncultured beta proteobacterium | reverse complement strand
GGTGCCGTTTCAAGCAAACGTGGCCCCCACGCTCCCCGCTGCGCGTGGTTCGCTGCCCCCCAAGGGGGCCGTGCCCTCGCCCGTGTCGCGCAGCGACTGGGCGACACGCTTGGGGCAGCCCGGCGCTACGGCGGGCTACCCTTACTGTGTTGTTTTGGAGAACTCGGACCAGGAGTCGGAAACGCACGCCCGCGAACGCTTTGAACGACTGCTGGAGGTCGCATTGAATGACGGTTGTGTGCTCGACGCAGTGGTCGCCGAAAACATCACCCAGGCGCGCCAGCTTTGGCACATCCGGGAGAGCATTCCCCTCGCCCAGGCGCGGGAAGGCTTGAACATCAAGCACGATATATCCATTACCGTATCCCGTATTCCAGAATTTGTGCGGCAAACCGATTCCCTGCTGGAGCAGGCCTACCCCGGCATACGCCTGGTGAACTATGGCCATTTGGGTGACGGCAACCTGCACTACAACGTGCAAGCACCAAACGGCTGCGATGCCGAGCAGTTCCTCAGAGAGCAGGAGAGCGGTGTCAACACCCTCGTCTACGCCCAGGTGGACCATTTCAATGGCTCGATCTCTGCCGAGCACGGCATTGGCAGCCTCAAGCGGGAGAAGCTGGCAGAACACAAATCGCCCGTGGCGCTGGGAATGATGCGCGCCATCAAGCAGGCGCTGGATCCGCTCAACGTGTTCAATCCAGGCCGGGTTCTCCCCCCTTGAAACACTCGACAAAAGTGCCTCCGACGCCGGTCGAGTATGCGTAAGAAGCTATGAAAAAGAGAGCATACTGGCAAGCACTCAAGAAAGGCGTGGCATCGGTATGGCGACCTTGAAACTGCTCGTTTGGTGTGCGTTGTCCGCGCTGGTGCTTGCCTGTGGTGACTCCGGCGCGCCGTCCGCCGCCATTCCCGCCACCGTCGATACGGCGGTGCCAGCGGCATCGGGCAAGTCCGCCAACTTCAAAGTCGCCGTAATTTTGAAATCCTTTACCAATCCATTCTTCGTGGAGATGGCCAAAGGCGCTCGCCAGGCGCAGGCAGAGACCGGCATTGAATTAGAGATCAAGACTTCCACGCCAGACACCTCAACAGAACAGCAGATTCGCCTGATAAACAGCCAGATCAAGTCCGGTGTCAATGCGATTGTTATTTCGCCCGTGGATACCCGGTTGGCGGTGCCTGCACTGAAAGCGGCGCATGATGCCGGCATCAAAATAGTCAACATCGATGAGCGGCTGAACCCCGAAGCCCTGACAGCAAACGCACTCTATTTTGTGCCCTACATTGGGGTGGACAGCGAACAAGGGGCCTACCAGGCAGCCAAATTCATCGCAAATCAAATCACCCGACCCACCGAAGTGGCGATCGTCGAAGGCGTACCCGGCGCCGCGACGGCGATTGCGCGCCAGCACGGTGCACACCGCGCGTTCCAGGAGAATCACCATCTTCGCGTGGTACCGGCTGGCGCTGCCAACTGGAAAGCGGATGAGGCTTATGAGTTGGCCCAGCGCTTGTTCAAAGCGCACCCAAAGATAGGAGCGGTGTATTGCGCCAATGACTTGATGGCCATTGGTGTCATCAAGTACCTTCAGGAGGTCGGGAATTCGAAGGTGCTGGTCGGTGGGTTTGATGCGCTGGAGGAGGCCAAGGGTGCGATTCGTGCGGGCCAGATGTCGGTCACGGTGGACCAGCGGGCAGCGCTACAAGGCTATTTGGGCGTCACCAGTGCGCTGAAACTGCTGCGCGGTGAAGAGGTTCCCAAAGTTTTGCTGGTCGAGACCCAACTGGTGAGCGCCAGTGGGTTGAAGCCATGACATTCAAGGGCAACATCGCG
>CAJBVC010000450.1 GCA_903958915.1 uncultured beta proteobacterium | reverse complement strand
TTGGCCAGCAGCAACGCTGGTGTCCACGTTGTTGTATTGGAGCTTCAAAGCGGTGCGCTTGCTCAGGTTGTAAGCACCATACAACAGGAAGCCATCGCGGTCGCCATTGGTGTTGGCAGCCAGTGAACTTGCAACCTTGCGCCTCGCATAGCTGGCACCCAAGTCGATAGCACCCAAAGGCACTGCCACGGTCAGCATAGTTTGTGTGTCCGTGCGGCTACCCATGTAGTCAACGATCTGTACAGCAGCACCAACCTTAGCCATGCCAAAGTTGTAGTTACCACCGAAGCGAACCACGTTGTCAACGTTGCCGTCGATCAACGCACCGCCGCGTGGTGTCCAGTTGCCGTCATAGGCCAGATACTGGCCGTTCAAGGACAAAGCTTTAGTCTTGTAGCCCACGCCCACAACGTTGATACGCTGGGCATTGCCTGCAGCGCTTGGATTGGGGCCTTGGGCGCCATCGCCAGCACCCAGATCGTTAGCTGACTCGAGGTGGGCTGCAGTCAGCAAGAAAGCACCCACTGGCACATCGTATTGAATGAAATCACGGCGAGCGCGACCAGCAAGCAGGTTGACACCATAGCTGTCGGAAATATCGTCAATGTTCATGCCCAGACCAGCCTGAGCATTCAGGTAGTCAGCAATCTTGTTGGAGCCGTATGTGATTGCGCCCACAGGGGTCGTCAAAGTCACAAAACCATTACGGCCGGTCACTGGACCATTGCTGCCGCCGCCATTGGCGTAGGTGTAAGGCTGAGCAGACGACTCACCCGAGCGGTCCAGACCACCGAAGCCATAGCGCAGGGACAGACCCATACCGCCACCGAGGTCTTCCTTCACATTCAAATAAACTTCAGAAGTGTGAACGCCGAGACCAGAGCTTCTTACTGTGGAACCTGTAGCGCTAGACTTGCCAGCGACAGTTTCGATGTATCCGAAATTGAACGTACCAGTCATGGTAACTTGTGCCATTGCGGCGCCAGAGGCGGCCAATACAGCCAAGGCAACGAGGGTTTTTTTCATGTAGAAATACTCCAAGGTTAAACGAAGGGCTCCGGTCCGATGAGGGTTCGGAACCCCGGGCCAACCTCCTATTAAGGAAGTTACCCCTATTGCAACAGACCCCGGGGCGTTTGGCAAAGCAAAGCCTCAAAAAGACTTCCCTAAACCGGGTTTACCCGGCCTTTCGTTGCAGGTGTGCAACAATTTGTTTCCAACCGCCGCGCCGCGACCGGGGGTAGACTCCGCGGTTCGGCTTTTCACAACATAAACATCATGGATGCCCTGCTTACTGCCCTGGACACGGCGCTGCGCACATTGTTCACGCCGCACCACGCGGCCCAGCCCTGCCCGACCCTGCCAGAGCGCCAAACCGAGCTCACTCCCAGCGAAAAACGCCTGGCCGCCAGCCTGATGCGGGTCAACCATGTGGGCGAAGTTTGCGCGCAGGCACTTTATACCGCTCAAGCTCTCGCCACCACGAACCCCGCACTGCGCGCCCATTTCACGCGGGCGTGCATCGAAGAGACCGACCACCTGGCCTGGACCGAGCAGCGCTTGCGGGAGCTCGGTTCCCGCACATCGTTGCTCAATCCGCTTTGGTATGCCGGAGCATTTGGTCTTGGATTGCTTGCGGGGCGGCTAGGCGACCCCATCAGCCTGGGTTTTGTCGTGGAAACCGAGGTGCAGGTTGGCGCCCACCTGCAAAGCCATCTGCAGCGGCTGCCCGAAGGCGACCACGCGTCGCGTGCCATCGTCGCCCAGATGCACGACGACGAACTACGCCACGCCGACGACGCCAAAAAGGCCGGTGCGGTAGACCTGCCGCCGCCAGTCAAGGAACTGATGCGTGCCACCGCCCGGGTAATGACCACCGTGGCGCATCACGTTTAGAAAGTCAAAGACTTCCTAATCCTCCTATGGGTCTTCGAGAGCATTGGGAAGTCTGACCCTTAATGCGCTGCGCTGGTGACCACAAAGGAGCACCCGCTGTGAAATTCTCCCTGGCTGTCATGGCTACTCAGTGGGGTCCCACTACGTCAGCGTCTCGCGCTCCATTGCGCGCCACGATTTTCGATCTCGTTTTACTCGTGCGAGCAGTTTGTCGATGTCATAGCCGGCCTCGGCGTTAATGCGCTGCTTTGTGTTCCAAAGTTCCGCCATGATGGCATCGGGAGCTTTTGGCACAAATGCTGGGATGTCCTGTGTCGTTTTGGCCGTTGATTTCATGACAAAACTCCTTCTAAAATTTCTTCTGGCGTAGCCAGCAAGGGTGCTTTGAACCCCCATCGTTCAATACTTTGCACTAGTCGGTACTTTGTATGTGGTCCCACCAGATGTGCGAAATTCCAGGTGGCGATGTAGTCCGCGCCAGTCAACGTGGCCTGTGCGATGTGGGACGCGTCTTCTGGTTCAGATCGGGGCACCAAGCCTTCAGCCATCAGTCGCTTGCCAAATTCTCCAACGTCGTCATGTAATGGGAGCACCGTCAGAGCTAGAAAAACATCCAATCGGCGCTTTGCCGCAATGGCATCACCAGAAGCAATCTCAAGCCGAACGAGGTCAGATGCTTCCAGTGAAAATGACTTCGCTGACTTTTCCCACCATCTGCGTGTGCGTTCTTGCCGAAAAGCGGTCAAAGCGTTGCGACTGGTCCTCGCAGCAAGGTAGCTGATGACAGACGTTTCCACGTAGATGCGCAGCTTCATGATGTGCCTATCGTAACTGGATGCTTGGCTGACGCAAGATGTGTCATAGATTCCGATTTCTACCCGTGACACGATCGGTCTGACCAGACTGCAGCGCGAATAACATGCTCGAGCTCACTGCGGCGCATGGCGATGCTTGTCGCATGCACGGTGGGAGGCCATGCACGCAATCCACCTTAAATCTCCTGCACCTCAAAGCTGGTGGTGATGCTGGCGGTTTTGCCGAGCATGATGCTGGCCGAGCAGTATTTTTCATGGCTCATCGCGATGGCGCGCTCCACCGCAGTGGCGGGAACCGCTTTTCCTGTGACCGTGAAGTGCATGTTGATGGCGGTAAACACCTTCGGGTCGACCGGCGCGCGCTCCGCGGTGAGCTGGACCGTGCAGCCGCTGACCGCGTGGCGGCCGCGCTTGAGGATAAGCACCACGTCGTAGGCAGTACAGCCACCGGCACCCGCCAGCAATAGCTCCAGCGGGCGCGGCGCCAGGTTCTGCCCGCCGTTTTCCGGCTTAACGGCGTCCGGCGCACCATCCATCGCAAGCGTATGGCCGCTGCCGGTTTCGGCGACAAACCCCATGCCGGAGCGGGTAGCCAGGCCACCCGTCCAACTCACTGTGCATTCCATCGCAGGCCTCGCATTCCTTAATTTCGGTATTCCCTATAATACCAAAATGAAACCCGATATTGTCCTGGACACCAACGTATTGCTCACCGCGCTGCGTTCTTCCAAGGGCACGTCGTACCGCTTGTTGTCGATGCTGACCGAAGACCGCTTCCAGTTGCACATCAGCGCCACGCTGGTCGCGGAGTACGAAGCCGTGTTGAAACGGGGCCTGCTCGCATTGACTGCAGACCAGATCGATGACGTGGTCGATTTCATTTGCGCAACCGCCACGCACCACAAGATTTACTACCTGTGGCGACCGGTACTCAAGGACCCAGGGGACGATTTCGTGCTCGAATTGGCGGTCAAGGCTAACGCCCGGATCGTTACCTGGAACGTTGCCGACTTCAAACGCGCCCGCCCACTGGGTGTGGTGGTGCAAACGCCACGCGAGTTTTTGAATTTACTGGAGGACCAACCAACATGAGCGCCATTAGCATTCGATTGCCCGATTCTCTGCACCGCCTGGCTCGCGACATTGCACGGCAGGATCAGGTGTCGATGAACCAGTTCATTGCCTCGGCAGTCGCTGAAAAAGTGTCTGCCCTGGCAACAGAACAGTACCTTAACGAACGCGCTGCACGCGGTTCACCCGATAAATTTCGCGCTGCGTTGGCACAAGTTCCCGATACCGACGCTCCAACGTTTGACCGATAGACTTTTCCATGACCACCAAAAAAGCCCACCCACTGACCCCTGCGGACTACCTGAAAAAGATCCTGACCGCGCGGGTGTACGACGTGGCCAGTGAGTCGCCGCTGGAGACGGCACGCAACTTGAGCAAGCGACTGCACAACACGGTGCTGCTCAAGCGGGAGGACCAGCAGCCGGTGCGCAGTTTCAAACTGCGCGGCGCCTACAACATGATGGCGCATCTGACACCTGAGCAGTTGAAGAAAGGCGTCATCTGCGCCTCGGCCGGCAACCATGCGCAAGGAGTGGCCCTGAGCGCGCGCAAGCTCGGCTCCCGGGCCGTGATCGTGATGCCCACCACCACACCGCAGGTCAAGATTGACGCCGTGCGGGGGTTTGGCGGCGAAGTGGTGCTGTTTGGCGACAGCTACTCCGATGCCTACACCCATGCGCTGGTATTGCAGAAAAAGCAGGGCCTGACCTTCGTCCACCCCTTTGACGACCCCAACGTGATCGCAGGCCAGGGCACCATCGCGGTGGAAATACTGCGCCAGATGCAGACCCTCGGTGGCGCGCCGCTCGATGCGGTGTTTGTCGCCATTGGCGGGGGCGGCCTGATCGCCGGAGTGGCCAACTACATCAAGGCGGTCGACCCGCGCATCAAGGTCATTGGCGTGCAGATGAACGATTCCAACGCCATGATGCAATCGGTCACCGCCAAAAAGCGCGTTACCCTGACCGATGTCGGTCTGTTCTCGGACGGCACCGCCGTTAAGTTGGTCGGTGAAGAGACCTTTCGGGTGGCGCGCGGCCTGGTCGACGAATTCATGACCGTCGACACCGACGCGGTGTGTGCGGCCATCAAGGACATTTTTGTCGACACCCGCTCGATTGTGGAACCTGCCGGCGCACTGGCGGTTGCGGCCATCAAACAGTACGCGGCGCTGCACAAGACCAAGGGCGAAACCTACGCCGCCATCCTGTGTGGCGCCAACATGAACTTCGACCGCCTGCGTTTCGTGGCCGAGCGTGCCGAAGTGGGCGAGGAGCGCGAGGCGTTGTTTGCCGTGACGATCCCCGAGGAGCGCGGCAGTTTCAAGCGCTTTTGCGAGTTGATCGGCACTTTGCCAGGCGGGCCGCGCAACGTGACCGAGTTCAATTACCGCATCAGCGATGCGGCCCAGGCCCACGTGTTTGTGGGCCTCACCACCCACGGTAAGGGGGAATCGCCCAAGATTGCTGCCAACTTTTCCAAACATGGCTTCAATACCCTGGACCTCACCCATGACGAGCTGGCCAAGGAGCACATCCGCCACATGGTGGGTGGGCATTCAACACTGGCGCAGGATGAGCGTCTGCTGCGCTTTGTCTTCCCGGAGCGCCCCGGCGCCCTGCTGAAGTTTCTGAGCCTGATGCGCCCGGGCTGGAACATCAGCCTGTTTCACTACCGCAACCAGGGCGCCGATTACGGACGCATTCTGGTGGGCCTGCAGGTGCCCAAGGCCGATGACAAGGCGTTTGCCAAGTTCCTGCAAACACTGGACTACCCCTGTGTCAATGAAACCGACAATCCGGTGTACCGGATGTTCCTGCAAAAGTAAACGTCAAATCGGGCTGCAGCGCTTGCTGGATAAGCGCAAGCAGCTCCCGATTCAATAGCACTCCGGTTAGAAGCCCGTCACTTGGCCAGTGGTGGCAGTTCCAGCGAAACAGTAGCCGCCGACTGCATGTCGGGTGCCAGCTCAGCCCTGCGGCCGCTGACCGACTTCAGAACCAGCGACTCGTCCACCGCGCCACCCACCCGCACCGCCCTGGGCGGCTTGCCATCCACTGCAATCAGCGCCGCCCCGCCTTTTGACGGGTCGGCCACCACGCCGGTGAGCACGAAGCGGCTCGAAGCCGGTGGCGCATCGGACGCAACCGGCTGCTTGCCGCCGCCCAGCGCCAGCGCCACCATTTGCGGATCAATCGACGGCACTTGCGCACCGGCCAGAGCGGCAGGAGTTGCACCGGATGGCGTCGCTGAACTGGCGCCCTTGAGCACCCAGAAAGTCGCACTCAGGGCGACCAACGCCGACACCACGAAGGTCAGGCCGCGCGGCCACCACAGGCTGTTCAGATTGCTTTGCATGGCCAGATTATGATTGACGCCACCATGAAAACTTTACGCCGCCCACCCAAGTACTCACTTCTGCGCCTGCAGCGGCATGTTTCCGCTGGTTTTACCTTGATCGAGCTGATGGTGGTGCTGGTCATCATCGGGGTGTTGGCTGCGCTCATCGTGCCCAATGTGCTGGACCGCGCCGACGACGCCCGCGTGACGGCGGCCCGCACCGACGTCAACAACCTGATGCAGGCGCTCAAGCTCTACAAGCTCGACAACCAGCGTTACCCGAGCAGCGAACAGGGTTTGCAGGCGCTGCGCGCCAAGCCCACCACCGGACCGATTCCGGGCAACTGGAAGTCGTACCTCGACAAACTCCCCAACGACCCCTGGGGTCGCCCCTACCAGTACATGAACCCGGGCGTGAAGGCCGAGGTGGATGTGTTGTCCTTCGGTGCAGACGGTCAACCCGGTGGTGAGGGCAAAAATGCGGATATCGGCAGTTGGGAATAGCCTGCCCCCACGCTCCCCCACTTCCCCGAACTGGGCAGGAGCCCAGTTCGCAAGTGGGTCGCTGCCCCCCGAGGGGGCTGTTTTGGCTTGGGGCGGGCCGGCGTCGAAATGTGGCCCCCACGCTCCCCCACTTTGTGTGGGTCGCTGCCCCCCGAGGGGGCTGTTTTGGCTTGGGGCGGCCCGGCGCCAAAACGCCCCCACGCATCTTCCTCCACCAACTGAACTGAAATGATCCGCAGACCTTCTCAGGGGCTGGGCTTTACGTTAATCGAGCTGTTGGTGGTGCTGGCGATCATGGCGGTGGCTACGGCGGGGGTTGTTTTCGCGCTGCGTGATGGTGCTGCGACGGCGCTGGAGCGCGATGCGCAGCGACTGGGTGCTCTGCTCGAATCGGCCCGGGCGCAGTCGCGCATGAGTGGCAGCCCGGTGCGTTGGCGCGCCACGGAAACCGGGTTCGTGTTCGAGGGGCTGCCGGGCTCCACACTGCCAAGTAACTGGCTGAGCATGGATGTACGGGCCGAGCGGCGGGCAGACGTGGTGCTGGGGCCCGAGCCCATCATCGGGCCACAGCAGATTGCCCTGGTGTCGGTGTCCGATCCGACCCGCAGCCTGGTTCTGACGACCGACGGCGTGCATCCCTTCGCAGTCCGGTCAGACTCCGTTTCCGCGCAAGGGGCACCGTGAAGTTGTTGGGTGCGCGCGGGTTCACACTGATTGAGGTGCTGGTGGCACTGGGCATTGTCGCGCTGTCTCTGGCCGCTGGAGTGCGGGCCACGGCGGCCCTCACACGCAACGCCGAACGCCAGACCGACCAGATGCTGGCCCACCTGTGTGCCGAGAACGCCCTGATCGCGGTACGCCTGGCCAAACAGATGCCCGCAGTGGGCGAAAACACCCGCTCCTGCGAGCAGGCAGGGCGCAGTTTTCAACTTCGATTGGGCGTAGCACCCACACCCAACCCCAATTTCCTGCGCGTCGAAGCCCAGGTCTCGGAGGGTGAAGCGTCGCTCCTTACGCTGGCAACCGTGGTGGGTAGGTACTGATATGGCCCCCACGTTCGCCCATTGCATGTGGCTCTCTGCCCCCCGAGGGGGCGCGTTTCGCCTCGGGGCGGCCCGGCGGCGAAACATTGCTAAAGGGAGTTCTCTTGGATTCACGTTGATTGAGCTGCTGGTGGCGCTGGGCATCATGGCGGTGATGGCGGGATTGAGCTGGCGCGGGCTTGATGGCATGTTGCGCACGCAAGAGCAGGTGGCGGCCCGAACTGACGCCGGCATGGCACTGCAGGCGGGGTTATCCCAGTGGGGTGCCGACCTCAATGCTCTTATTGAACTGCCGGGAGTGCCAGCGCTGGACTGGGACGGTCGCGCCATGCGTATCACACGGCGCAATGTGGTGGCGCCCGAAAGCGGCGTGTTGGTGGTGGCCTGGACGCGCCGCAACATCGACGGTACCGGGCAGTGGCTGCGCTGGCAGTCCCCCCCGCTGCTCACACGTGGCGAACTGCAAACCGCGTGGCTGCGCGCGGCCCAGTGGGCGCAAAACCCGGGTGATGAAGAGCGCAAGCTCGAAGTGCGCGTGGCGGCCCTGGAGCAGTGGTCGGTGTTCTATTTTCGGGGCGATGCCTGGAGCAACCCGCTATCAAGCGAAGGCAGCGTGCCAATTCCCAAAGGCGGACCAGTGGCGCAACCAACGCTGAACTTGCCCGATGGCGTTCGGCTGGTGCTGACACTGCCCGCAACGAGCCCCTTGCAGGGCGTCATTACCCGCGACTGGATGCGTGCCACCATGGGTGGGGGCAAATCATCATGAGTCACCGTACCGGGCAGCGCGGCGCGGCGTTGCTGATGGCGATGCTGACAGTTGCCCTGGTGGCCAGTCTGGCAGCGGGCTCGTTGTGGCAACAATGGCGCAGTGTCGAGGTCGAGTCGGCCGAGCGCGCGCAGGTGCAGTCGCAATGGGTGCTTACCGGCGCGCTGGACTGGGCCCGACTGATCCTGCGCGAGGACGGCCGCACTGGGGGCGCCGACCATCTGGCCGAACCCTGGGCCGTGCCCTTGCAGGAGGCTCGACTGTCGACCTTTCTGGCCACCGACAAAAACAGCCCGGTCGACTCCGAGACCATGACCCAGACCTTTCTGTCGGGCCAGGTGACCGATCTGCAGAGCCGCATGAATGTGCGCAATCTGGTCGACAACGGCCAGGTATCCACGGTGGCACTGCGGGCCTTTGCAAAACTGTTTGAAAAGCTGCAACTGCCTGCCGG
>CAJBVC010000449.1 GCA_903958915.1 uncultured beta proteobacterium | reverse complement strand
GCCACCCTGAAACAGTGCGCCAAACAGCACACTGGCGAAAATGATGCCGATCGGGTGATTGCGCCCCATAAGGGCCACGGCAATGCCGGTGAAACCGGCGCCACTGACGAACTCGAGCAGGAGCTTGCCGTTGACGCCCGCGATTTCGTTCATGCCCACCATGCCGGCCAGTGCGCCGGAAATGCACATGGCAACCATGATCTGCTTGCGCTCACTGATACCTGCGTACTGTGCAGCCCCGGGGCTAGACCCCACCGCGCGCAACTGGTAGCCGGCACGGGTTCGCCAAAGATAGAGGTACACGCCCAAGCTTGCCAGCAACGCCAGCAACAGACTGATATTGAGGGGGGAGTTGGGCCACTCCACGCCGATCCACTCCAGGGCTTCTCGCATGCTGGGCAAACGGGCGGAATCCGCAAAAGCCACACTCTCCACCGACATGGCGCCCGCCGGACGCAAGTGGTTCACCAGCAGATACACCAGCAGGCTGCTGGCAATGAAGTTGAACATGATGGTCGTAATGACCACGTGGCTACCGCGATAAGCCTGCAGGTACCCCGGTACCGCCGCCCACACCAGGCCAAACACCATGCTGAACACCAGCATGACTGGCAGCATCAGCCACGCCGGCAGTACCGCAGACCACCACAACGCAGCCAGCCCAGCACCCAACCCACCCAGAATCGCCTGCCCTTCACCCCCGATGTTGAACAATCCGCCATGGAAGGCGACCGATACCGCCAGTCCGGTAAAAATAAAGGTGGTGGCGTAGTACAGGGTGTAGCTCAATCCGCGCTGCGTTCCAAATGCCCCCTGAATGAGCACCCGGATCACCTCACCCGGGTTTTGTCCTACCAGCGCCACCACGGCTGCTGCAGCCAGCAGTGCCACACCCAGGCACACCGCGGGCAGCAGCAGCACATCGGCCCAGCGCGGCAATGGCTGCGCGGCGTTCACTGGACGGCCCCCCCGGTCATCAGCATGCCCAGCCGGGCCTCAGTGCAATCGCCAATGGCCAGCTCGCCGGCAACCCGGCCGTGGTGCATCACCATCACCCGGTCGGAGAGCGCAAGGATCTCGTCCAACTCGCTCGACACCAGCAGCACCGCGCAACCGGCATCGCGCATGGCGCGCAATTGGGTGTAAATAAATTCAATGGCGCCGATATCGACGCCACGGGTCGGCTGCCCGACGAGCAGCACCGTAGGGGACTGCCCCAACTCTCGTGCCAGTACCAATTTCTGCTGATTGCCGCCGGAAAATTTGCTGCTTAAGAGTTCGGTATCGCGGGGGCGCACATCAAACTGTTCCATCATGTCCGCGGTGGCACTGCGCATTTGCGTGTGCAGCATCCAGCCTCCCGCCGCATAGCGTGGTGATGCTTCATACCCCAGCACAGCCGATTCCCACGCGGCAAAGTCCATCACCATTGCACGGGCGTGCCGGTCTTCTGGCACGTGGGCCAGTCCCAACTGGCGTGCCTGCCGCGGCGTGATCCAGTTGGAGGCAACGAATTCCTGCCCGCCGACGCACAGTGTGCCGGAAGTTGGGCGTGTCAAACCCGAAAGCACGTCGAGCAACTCGCTCTGCCCATTGCCCGAAACGCCGGCCACGCCGACAATTTCGCCGGCCCGAAGTTCCAGGTTCAGCCCGGACAGTTGCATGATCCCGGTGGCGTTCCCCACCGAGATGTCCCGTGCCACCAGCAGTGCCTGGCCCACTGACGCGTCACCTTGCTGGCCGCGACCGGTGTGGACCTTTCGCCCGACCATGGCCTCGGCGAGGGACTCCAGCGACGCATGTTCGATCGCGACCTCCTGCACAACACGACCGGCACGCATGACGGTGACCACATGGCACAAGCGCAGCACCTCCTTGAGCTTGTGGGTAATCAATACGATCGTGGTGCCTTGCCCACTCAGCCGTTGAAGCACCTCAAAAAGCTGCTCGGTCTCCTGCGGCGTCAGCACCGCCGTGGGCTCGTCCAGAATCAGAATTCTGGCGCCGCGGTACAAGGCCTTGAGGATCTCCAGCCTTTGCCGGTCCCCCACCGGCAGGTCTGCGACCAGACGGTCGAGATCCACCATCAGCCCGGTCGATTGCATCAATTCCTGCAACTTGCCACGCACCTCTTTGGCCGAACGCAGCAGCAGCCAGTGCGGCTCGGCACCGAGCATGACGTTTTCCAGCGCGGTCAAGGTGTCGACCAGCATGAAGTGCTGGTGCACCATGCCGATTCCCGCAGCGATGGCATCGTCGGCATTGCGAATGTTCACGGGTTGGCCAAACACCTCGATGGAGCCACTGTCGGCGGTGTAAAACCCGTAAAGAACCGACATCAGGGTGCTTTTGCCGGCGCCATTTTCACCCACGATGCCGTGCACCGTGCCGGCGTTCAGGCTCAGGTGCACGTCGGCGTTTGCAGCGACGGATCCAAAGCGCTTGTTGATGCCGATCATGCGCACCGCGGGTGGGACGCTGGGCTGCGAACGCATTTCTCCCATGCCTGAGTTCATCCTGCGGTGGGCGCCAAAACAGCCTGCGCCAACGAATTAGTACTTGCAGGAACTGTCGACGGTGTAATCCACGACTTTGATCTTGCCGTTCACGATATCGGCCTTGGCCGCATCCACACGCTTCTTCATGTCAGCCGACACCAGTTTCGCGTTGTGCTCATCCATCGCGTAATCAACGCCGCCTTCCTTCAGCCCAAGCAACATCAACCCGGGCTTATGAGCCTTGCTGATGTTGTACACCGCGACATCCACCCGCTTGATCATGGAGGTCAGCATGGTGCCGGGCTGCATGTGGTTCTGGTTGCTGTCAACACCGATGGCGAGCTTGCCGCCGTCTTTGGCAGCCTGGTACACGCCAGCACCTGTGCCACCGGCAGCGGCAAAAATAACGTCGACGCCTTTGGAGAATTGTGCTTTGGCCAACTCGCCTCCGCGCGTGGGGTCGTTCCACGCCGCGCCGGTAGTACCCGTCATATTGGCAACCACTTCGGCCTTGGGGTTGATGTACTTGACCCCCTGCTCATAGCCACATTGAAACTTGCGTATCAGTGGAATGTCCATGCCGCCCACAAAGCCAGCCTTGCCGGTCTTGCTGGCAATGGCGGCCATGACGCCGACCAGAAAGCTGCCTTCGTGTTCCTTGAAGATCACCGACTGCACATTGGGCTGCTTCACCACGTCGTCCACAATGGCAAATTGCAGCTTTGGAAATTCCTTGGCAACCTTTTCAATGGCAGACGCCTGGCTGAAGCTCATGGCAATGATGGGGCTTGCACCGCGCTCGGCCATGCGCCGAATGGCCTGCTCCCGCTGCGACTCATTGGAGACCTCGAACTCCAGATATTGCTTGCCAGTTTCCTTCTTCCACTGCTCCATCCCGCGATAGGCAGCCTCATTAAATGACTTGTCAAATTTCCCGCCCAGGTCATAAACGATGGCCGGCTCGGCTGCAACCCCAAAGGCTGCCACACCCGAAATCGCCAAAAGAACCACGCTTGCACGCTTACGAAAATTCATGTCAGTGTTCCTGTTCTGTGTTGAATCAATTCCATAATGGAAGTCGGACGAAACCCCGCCAAAGGAAGAAGTGATGATACTCGTAGCAGGCAGCTCCAACCTGGATTTTGTCGTCCGGGCAGAGCGGATTCCCTGCCCGGGAGAAACCGTGTTGGGCCAGGGGTTTCGCACGTTCCCCGGAGGCAAAGGGGCCAACCAGGCAGTGGCGTGTGCGCGAGCGGGCGCAGCCACCACGCATTTCCTGACCGCGATGGGAGCCGATAACTTCGCGCCAACCATTGAAGCTTCCTTGCGTGACGCGGGAGTGGTAGCGCATGTGGTCAGGAGCGACTCTGAACCCACCGGCTGTGCATTTATCTGTGTATCCGCAGACGGCGTAAATGCCATTACGGTCGCACCGGGCGCAAATTCCTTGTTACGCCCGGAGCATCTGCCGGCATTGGCAGGTTTCAGCCACTTGTTGTTACAGCTTGAAACGCCGTTGCCGACGGTTGCAGCTTACGCACAGGCGGCACGCCAGCAGGGTGTCATCGTGGTGTTGAACGCGGCGCCCGCACAGGCACTTGCGCAGCAATTGCTCGACAACGTGGACATTCTGGTGGTCAATGAAGGGGAGCTGGCAGTTGTTGCTGGACACCAAGGCAACGTGGCCGACTGCCTGCGGCACGTACAGGTTCCCAACGTTATCGTGACGCTCGGTGCGCGTGGTTGCTGCGCACGCACGCCCACGGAGGTCATCGCGCAACCGGCGTTTGCTGTGCAGGCCATTGACACCACCGCAGCAGGAGACACATTTTGTGGCGTTCTTGTCGCTGCACTTAGCCAAGGTGCGCACCTGCGCAAGGCCGTGCGCGTTGCCAGTGCCGCCGGTGCCATGGCCTGTGAAGTGCCGGGTGCGCAGGCAAGCATTCCGTGCGCGTCCGATGTCGATAAATTTCTCGCCAATCAATCTGAGGATTCGGAAACTTCATTGCAAATGCTGCGCAGCTATTGCGGCGTTCACTGAACCATAGATCTCATGCACATCCATAAAGTCATTTTTGATACCGATCCTGGTGTTGACGACGCTATCGCACTGTACTTCGCGTTAGCGCATCCCCAGATCGA
Source organism: uncultured beta proteobacterium (assembly GCA_903958915.1). Classification (GTDB taxonomy): domain Bacteria; phylum Pseudomonadota; class Gammaproteobacteria; order Burkholderiales; family Burkholderiaceae_C; genus Allorhodoferax. The sequence goes on along the minus strand of CAJBVC010000449.1, from coordinate 3,548 downwards.
CCTGGTGGGGATCACGACCACGTTTGGCAATGTGACGGTGGGCCAGGCCGCCATCAACGCACTGTATCTGACGGGGTTGGCCAACCGACACATTCCCGTCACCAAAGGCATTGGCAAACCACTCGTCAATCCTGCGGTGGACCCACCGGACTTCATTCACGGAGCAGATGGGCTGGGTAACCTGCCGTCCCGCACGCCGACCAGGAGCGCGATGGACCCTCGGTCATCGGCGCAGTTCATTGTGGATATGGCGCGCGCCCATCCGGGAGAAATCACGCTGGTTGCGGTCGGCCCGGTCGGCAACCTGGCTTTGGCACTGGCACTGGAGCCGGCGCTTCCCACCCTGGTGCGTGCAGTGATCCTGATGGGTGGCACCATCGTCGAGCCTGGCAACGTGTCGCCTGTCGCGGAGGCCAACATCTGGAGCGACCCCCATGCTGCAGATCGGGTTTTCCAGGCGGGCTGGCGCTTGACCATGGTGGGGCTGGACGTCACCCACCAGGTAGTGACCGAGTTGTCCCTGTTTGAGAAAATCGCGCAACACCACCGCCATCCCGCGACCGATACCCTGCACCATGCAGTGAAGTTCTATACGACTTTCTATTCCGGATTGCACAAACATCTGGACGCCACACCTGGCTGCTATGCCCACGATCTGCTCGCATTCATATACCTGGTAGCCCCGGAAATGTTCCGCATGGAAACGGGCTGTGTGCGCGTGGCCACGGAAGGTCTCGCGCAAGGGCAAACGATTCTGGATCGCCGCCCCTTTATCGAGTACCCACAAAGCGGGTGGAGCCTGAATCAACCGCAGACGCAGGTTTGCATGGAAGTGAACGCACCCGCCTGTCTGCAACTCTTTGAGGGAACCATGCTGACCGGCTGGCTTGCGCGGTAGACGCCGGCCATAGCGCCCAAAGGTTACTGAAAGGCTACCTCGGCAAAGCTGCGCAGTTTGCGGCTGTGCAATTGGTCAACGCCCCGCGCCCGCAGCAATTCGACTGCGCGAATGCCGATACGCAGGTGCTGATCGACCCGCTCGCGATAAAAGTGGTTGGCCATGCCAGGCAACTTGATTTCCCCGTGTAGGGGCTTGTCACTGACGCACAACAGGGTGCCGTATGGAACGCGAAACCGGAAGCCGTTGGCGGCTATCGTGGCACTCTCCATATCCAAGGCCACGGCTCGGCTCTGGCTGAAGCGGCGCTGCGGCGTGTTGTCGGGCAACAGCTCCCAGTTGCGGTTGTCGGTCGAAGCCACGGTGCCGGTGCGCATGATGCTTTTGAGCGCAGCGCCCTTGATTTGTGTTACGTCCGCGACTGCCTGCTCCAACGCCACCTGAATCTCCGCCAACGCCGGGATCGGCACCCACAAAGGCAGCTCTTCATCCAGCACATGGTCTTCACGCACATAGCCGTGGGCCAGCACATAGTCGCCAAGCTGCTGGTTGTTGCGCAAACCGGCACAGTGCCCGAGCATGATCCACGCGTGCGGGCGCAGCACGGCAATGTGGTCGGTAATGTTCTTGGCATTGGCCGGTCCGACGCCAATATTCACCATGCTGATGCCACAACGGTCTGCCCGCATGAGGTGGTAGCCCGGCATCTGTGGCAGCCTCGGAGGTTCCTTGCCAAGAAAATCGTCCGCCTCGGATGGCAAGCCCACCCGGCGCGTCACAACGTTTCCGGGTTCCACAAAGGCAACGTAGTCACTTTGCGGGTCCGCCATGGCTGCGCGGCCCAGGGCAATGAACTCATCAACGTAGAACTGGTAGTTGGTAAACAGCACAAAGTTCTGGAAATGCTCCGGGTTCGTGCCGGTGTAGTGCCGCAGACGATGTAGCGAATAGTCGACCCTGGGCGCGGTAAACAGCGACAAAGGCTGAGGCTCACCGGCACGTGGCTGATACGTCCCGTTGGCGATGCCGTCATCCATGGCGGAGAGGTCAGGCAGATCGAACACGTCGCGCATCAGGGTTCGACGCTGCGGGCTTAGATTGCCCTCCACATGGTCATTCTCAGCGAACGAGAAATGCACCGGAATGGGCTGCGAACTGGTTCCCACCTCAAGTTCCACACCATGGTTTTGCAGCAGCAGACGAAACTGCTCCAGGTAGTAATCACGGTACAGGTCGGGTCGCGTCAACGTGGTTTCAAACTTGCCTGGCCCGGCGACAAAACCAAAACTCAGGCGCACGATATCTGCGCCGGTATTTCTCGATACGGTGTCGGTCAGAATGCGCACCAGCGGATAGCAGGCACGCACGTGACCCAGGGAGTTGTCGCCAGCAACAAAGCGCTGCATGGCCTGGCGTAGATGGCCAATGCTGGCGTCGTAGATGTGCGCGACTTGTGCCAATGCCGATGCAGGATCGGTAAAGCGCAAGGGCGCCATGAAAGGGGGCAGATTTGACATGGCGAGCATTGTGCCTCAGACGGCGCCGAACGCATGCCAACCATCCGCCTGGCGCGAGGTTTCCGCAGAACTTTCATCAGAGAAACATGCCTCTAGCGCCTGCAGGATAAGCGTGACACGCTCCTGAATGTGTAGCAAATTGCAGTTGCCCCTTTGCGTGGCTTTGTGGCGGAGCCAGTGGTCCGGGTATCCCTTCGTTGGCCTGTGCTCGCGGGCGGACCGTTACTGGCATGCGTCGGTTATTGCCTCAACACCTTGGCTGGCGTGCCGAGTCTGTGGCAACCGCAAATTGCAGGCCGTCGAAGGAACACCCAACCCACCGGCCTAAAGGACTGTTGTGCAAAGCCGCCGCCCGCTGTTGTGGGTCCGCGTTGTCCGACCAGTTAGCCCGTTCACTCATAGTGGGTCCACATTCGCAAGACACGAACCACACATTCATTGGTGAATACCTCATACACAATGCGGTGCTGAATATTGATGCGGCGCGAGTAAGCGCCAGAGAGGTCTCCAACTAATTTCTCATAGGGTGGGGGATTTTGTAATGGATTGGCTGCGAGAATCGCAAGCAGTTCTTGCGCCTTTGGCTTGAGCCCCCTCGAGGCAAGCTTCTTGGCATCTTTGAGCGCCTGCTTGGCAAAAACGATCTCCCAACTCACCACTTTAGTGCCTTCGCACTCTTTGCTAGCGGTTCGGCCATACCGGCCTTGATGGATTCGCGCATACCTGGAACCGCCAGCAGGTACAAAGTTTCTTGTATTGCACTCCAGTCATCAGCCGACAGCAAAACAGCACTTTTCCGCTTTCCTGAAATGATTATGGGTTGATGAGACTCCGCAGTCTCATCAATGATTCGGTATAGATTCGCGCGAGCTTCGCTAGCGGTAAGTGCATGCATCTGGATTCCTATCGTGTTTGAATCGAATGGTACGTAATTTCGTACGTACTGTCAATGCACCAGTGCAGGCGAAAGGCGAGGGCTAACGCGAGCCTCATTCTGCCTCGCAGGGACTGAACGACACGGGCTGGAGAACGTCTGCCCCACCACCCGCCTTGCGCGGGGTTTGCGCATGACCTCACAAGCAAAATATACCTCTAGCGCCCACAGGATAAGCGTAGCACGCTCCTGAATGTGT
>CAJBVC010000448.1 GCA_903958915.1 uncultured beta proteobacterium | reverse complement strand
GCTTCCCGCAATGCGGCGGCCGACTCCGCCGTGGCTTCGACCAGACCCAGCCAGCCATTGCGACCATTCTGTTTAACCGCATACAAGGCCTGGTCGGCCAGATCCACCACGGTTGGCCACTCCAGCGCGGTCGGCCACACTGGTGCTAAGGGGAAGGCTGCAAAGCCGACCGAGCACGTCTTGTGCAACGTGGTGCCATCCGCAAGCGCAAAAGGGGTATCAGCCACCGCCGCGCGTGCGCGTTCGGCAAGCTCGGTGGCCTGCGCCCGCGATGTGGCCCTTGCGACGATGAGGAATTCCTCGCCGCCCCAGCGCACCAGGTAATCGGCCTGGCGAAAAGCCTGCTGCAGTCGCTGCCGCATCTGCACCAGCACCGCGTCACCGGCGGCGTGGCCATACTCGTCATTGACCTGTTTGAAATGGTCAATATCGAGGAGGAAAAATACGATGTCAGCGCCTTCGGCCAGCGGCGTGCCATGCTGGCGGTGTTCTTCGTGGCTGCGCAAGGCCTGTGTGATCTCGGCATCCAGATACTGGTTCAGAAACCGCCTGTTATGCAAGCCGGTAAGCGGATCGATCAGGCTGCTGGCCTCCAGCTCGGCCGACTTGATCTGCAACTCACGCGACAAGTTTTCCAGCTCGGCAGTGCGCTCTCGCACCTTGGCTTCCAGTTCGGCCTGGCGCAGGCGCAACACGGCGGTGCGCGACTGCACCAACCCTACCACCGCCAACGTGCCCGTCAGGACACCCAGCAAAAGTGCCCACCAGGTTTGCCACCAAGCCGGCTGCACGTTGACCGCCAGGCTCAACGTCTGTGGGCTCCACTGGCCAGTGCGGTTGCTGCCCTGCACCTCCAGCGTGTAATTGCCCGGTGGCAAGTTGCCGTAGCTGGCCACACGAAAGTCAGCGCGTGTATCAATCCAGTCGGCATCAAAGCCACGCAGCCGGTAACGGTAGCGTAGCCGTTCCGGGCTGGTGAAATCCAATGCCGAAAACTCGACGCTGAAATTGCGCTGGCTGGGTGTCAATTGCAAAGGGGTGCCGGGTGGTACACGCTCGTCGGCAAGGCGCAACTCGGATACCACCAACGGCGGTGTATACGCCCAAGGTTTGAATTGCTCGGCATGCACTACCAATATGCCTGTACTGCCACCAAACAGCATGCGGCCATCGGTCAACCGCGCGTAGCTGCGAAACCAGCCGGTGCCGATGTCTGCGCCGTCGGCAGCGCTCAATTCGTAACGGCTGCCGTCGCGCGGGTCAAACACGTTTTGGTGCGTCCAGATGCGGCCCTGCGCATCGTCCAGCAGGTTGGCACCCACGCTGCCCCCTCCTGACTCTGCCACCAGCTTAAAACTCACTGAGGCGTCCGCCTGTCCCAATCCGCTGTACAGACCCGCGTTGGTATCCACCCACAGCGTTTGCTGCTGGTCCACCAGCAGCCCTAAAACCGCCTTTTGCTGCAAATCAAAGCCTGGCGGCGAAGCCACCTGCTGCAGCCCCCTCCCGCCCGACTGCACCACAAACAAGCCACTGGTACCACCCAGCCAGACACTTCCGTCGGCAGACTCGGCCAGGGCATTGACGTTGCCGCTCAGCGCTCCACCGTCTTGAAGGGTCAAGCGATCAAAACGTTCGGACCCCGCCAGGCGCCGATACACGCCGTCCTGGGTGCCGACCCAGACGCTGCCATCCCGGGTGGCCAACATACGCCGCGCACGGCCCTGACCAACGCTGTAGCTGCGCAACAACTTGCGCTGCGGGTTGAACTGGTAAACGCCACCGTCAGAGCCGACCCATACCGAGCCGTCGGTCGACTGGGTGATGGCACCCACCACGCCGCCCTTGAATAGCGCAGTACCTGGCTTAGATCCGGCTCCTGCATCATTTGCCAGAATCTGGTCAATCTGGCGCAACTGCAGGTCTAGCACGGCTACGCCACGCTCACTCAAGCCGGCCCAAATTTCGCCGTTGCTCAGCTGGTACAGACTGCGCACATCGCCCTTAGACAGGATGCTGTGCTCGTCAACTTCTGCATGCCGCACCCACAGACTGCTGCTCGGGATGTGCCGCTGCACACCGCCGCCGTAACTCCCCAGCCACAGACCGCCCGAGCGCTCACGCAGCAGCGCCACCACGTTGTTGGCGGCCAGGCCCCAGGGTTTTCTGGTATCGCGCGTCAGCCGCATCACCATACTGCCATCCGTGCTGTCGCGCAATTCCACCCCATTGGAACTACTGACCCAAATTTCCTTCGGACTGGCCACGGTCATGGCGGTGTAGGCGCGCGTAACGCCAGGCGAACGTGTACCCGAAGAATCCGCTGCCTGCTCGGCTTGCACACCCTCACCACTGGCCGGATCAATCAAAACCAGATCACCCTGACGCGTACCAGCCCAGATGCGGCCATCGGGCGCCTCACCCAGCATGGCCACAATGCGGCCAGCCAGACTGCCGGGTCGGGAAGGTTCAGACCAAACAGACTCAAACTGTTGACTGCCGCGGCGCAGACGCACGAGGCCGTTCCACGTGCCCACCCACAAGTCACCACGGCGATCAAGCAGCAGCGCTTGGACGCGATCATCGGGCAACGCACCGCTGGCGCGCGTGTGGTTTTCAAAAGCCGTGGCTTGGGGCGCTAGGCGATGCAGGCCACCGCCGGTGGTGCCCACCCACAATGCGCCGTCCTGCCCCAGCGCGAGTGCGCGCACCGTGCCGTTGGTCAGCGCCCCGGCTTTTTTGGGTTCGGGGCTATAGCGGGTCCAGACCTGGCGTTCGGTATCCAGCCGCGCCAGACCTTCACCGTCCAGCCCCACCCACAATACGCCGCCAGGCGCAGACAGTAGCGCGCGCACATAACTGGAGCCGACCAGTGCAGTCTTCGCAGCAGTGCCGGTCTCGGGTTTTCCACCCACGACCTCACGGCGCAGCTGGTAGCCGTCGTACCGCACCAATCCGACCGTGGTGCCTATCCAGATCAGCCCGCGCTCGTCTTGCGCCAGCGCGGTCGCCACACCATCGTTGATGGAGCGCGTGTCACCCACGGCGGTGAACGCGGGTTCATTCAACGGATCGCGTCCGGCCAGGGCCGTGCCCACCATGCAGGCCAACCAAATCAGTACAAGATAGCGCAGGATCATCTGCGCTCCATTGGCATGAGTCCTGTGGTCATGCGCCTCT
>CAJBVC010000447.1 GCA_903958915.1 uncultured beta proteobacterium | reverse complement strand
TATCGCTACAAATTTCCTGAATCCATATGGCGCAAACCCACATGATCACAATTTCCCGTTGCATTGGAGGCTGCCTGGTGGCGGCATCGCTGGGCCTGGGGGCACAGACCACCACATCGATAAACCTCAGCCCGGTTGAGGCGCGCGACCCCGGCAGCACGCTGGCCGATGGATGGCAGCGCGGCGCCTTCATGGAAATTTTTGTGCGCGGCTACCGCGACAGTGACGGCGATGGCGTCGGCGACCTGCGCGGCGTGACACAAAGCCTGGACTACCTGCAGCGCCTGGGCATCCGTGGCATCTGGTTGATGCCCATCACCACCAGCGCCGACCGCGACCACGGCTATGCCACCACCGACTTCCGCCGCATTGAACCACAGTACGGCACGCTGGAGGACTTTGATACCCTGCTGCGCGAAGCACATGCGCGTGGCATCGGCGTGATCATGGACTATGTCATCAACCACAGCGCTGCAGAGCACCCGCTGTTCGCCTCGGCGGTCCGTGGCGCAGACCAGCCGTTTCGCGACTGGTTTGTGTGGCAGGACATCGCTCCCATGGGCTGGGAGATCTGGGGCAACGACCCCTGGATACAGACCAGCAAGGGTGCGTATATGGCCACGTTCGGACCGCATATGCCGGACTTCAATTTTCGCAACCCGGCGGTCGTCAATTACCACAAGGACAGTCTGCGTTTCTGGCTGAACCGGGGCCTGGATGGCTACCGGCTGGATGCCGTGCCGCACCTGATCGAGAACAACGCCAAAGACTGGAATGACCAGCCCGAGAGTCGCCGGCTCACGGGTGAACTGAGAAGCCTGATCAATGCCTACAGCAAACGCTATACGGTGTGCGAGGCCACTGCAAAACCACAGGATTACGCCGCACCCGACCTGTGCGCAAGCTCTTTCGCTTTTGGGCATCAGTACGAACTGGTCAAGGCTGCCAAGGGCGACGCCAAGGCGATCGACAAAGTAGCGCAGTACTTCGTCACCGCTCCGGTTGGCATGGCGACCTTCCTCTCCAACCACGATCGCTTCGGCGGGGAGCGCATGTGGGACCAGTTCAAGGGCAATCTTGCCCAGTACCGTCTTGCCGCCGCCAGCTACCTTTTGCAGCCTGGCATTCCCTTCCTGTACTACGGCGAGGAAATCGGGTTGGCAGGTGCCAAGGGATTGCGAGGAGATGGCCCGCTACGCTCACCGATGAGTTGGACGCCTGAGCCCCAGCGCGCGGGGTTCACCACAGGCCAACCGTACCGGCCGATTGCACCCAACAGCGTGCGTTACAACGCCGCCGTCCAGCAAAAGGACGCCAAGTCGCTGTGGGCTTACTACCGCGATCTGCTGCAGCTGCGCAATACGCACCCCGCGCTTTCCAATGGCGACTACCAGAGTCCCTTTGTAGAAGGAAAATTGATGGGCTTTCAACGCACCGATGGCGCACAGACCGCGTTGGTACTGATCAATTACGACAAGAAGGCGGCGCGCACCAGCATCGCGTTGCAAACGTCCGCACCGTGGAAGCAAGTATTTCCTCCCACCGGCAAACCCGTCAAAACCATTGCCGGTGGCAAGCTCGCCGTGGTGCTCCCGGCGCAATCAGTGCAAGTGCTTGTTCGCCAACCCTGACATGCAGCGGCGCGTCTCTAAGCCTGAACGACACGACGACGCGTGGCACGTGCAGCAGGCAGCCAACCCAGGGTGACCCAGCGCGCGGCCATCATCAATCCGCGCACCCACTCGTCGGCCGCGTAAGCAATCCATACGCCCACCAACCCCATCTGAAAGTGGACGCCCAGGAGCCACGAGCCACCGGCCATAACCAGCAGCATGGACGCAGCTCCCGCAGCCACCGGAAAGCGTGCGTCGCCGGTGGCGCGCAGGGCGTTGATGATGACCACATTGCAGGTTCGCCCAGGTTCGAGCAGCACGGTGATCCACAACAGCGTGGTGGCGCTGGCAATGATTGCTGGATCGCTGGTAAACAAGGTCAGGGTCCACGGTGCGGTGACGGCTGCCAGTACAGCCAGACCCAATGACACGCTTAAGCCCAACGCCATCGACTTGCGTAGCAGTCGATTGGCCTCGTGCAAGTGACCGGCACCCACCATGTGGCCGATCAGAATTTCGCAGGCAAAACCCAAGGACACACTGAACAGCACAACGATGTTCATGATCTGAAAGGTATAGGTCTGGGTGGCGAGCGTTTTGGCGCCCAAGCCCGCTACCACCGTCACCGACACCAGCATCGCCACGCGGTACGCAATGTTTTCGGCGGCACCCGGCAGCCCGATATGCAACACCGGCGCAAGACGTTTCCACTGCAACGCGAACCAGTCACCGGCACGGGGAACCAGGCCCAGCCGCCATCGCCACAGGAACAGGTGGGCACACAAACCGACGGCCCTGCTCAATGCCATAGCCAAAGCAAACCCGACCAGTCCCAGTGGAGGAATCCAGCCCCACCCGCGCATCAGCGGCACGCACAATAGCAAATGCGTGAGGTGCATTCCCAGGACTGTCAGCATCGCGTCCTGGGTGCGCATGTGGGCGCGCATCACGGCGGCCATGCTGGCATTGAAGGCGTCGAGAACCAGCGCAAGTGCCAGCATCTGCAGGTAGGGAACCCCCAGCGCCAGCACGTCGGGCGGTGCGTTCATGCTCGACAACAGCGGCACAGCGCCCAGAAAGACCGCCAGCGCGGAACACAGCCCTATCCAGGTGCTGGCGCCCAACGCAGCACGGGCAGTGGCGTCGGCCTCACTCCGATTGCCGGCGCCGACATACTGCGTGACAACAACACTGACACCCATGCTGATGATGCGAAACAGCAGAAAGAATGCGCCCTGCAGCTGATTGGACAGCGCGAAGGCGGCAGAGCTGGCGTCGGACCCCCGCGAGGCCAGCCACAAGCCCAGCAGGCCCACCCCAAAGCCCAGCACCAGTTCGGCCAGAAGAGGCCATGCGACGTGGATCAGCCGGGGCCGTTGGCCGATCATGCGGCCAATGCCAGCAGCGTGGAGTGTGTGCGTGTCATTTGCTTACAGATCTGGATGTAGTTTTATTACAGACGCTCTTCCACTTGCATCGTGTTACTTGGACAAAGTGCATTTGCTGTTGACTAAATCTCAAAAACACTTTCGTTGTATGACTAGATTTTGCCCGGTTATACTCGATTCAAACCCATAGCCCCTCCACCGGTCGGGCTCTAAAGACAGAGACAAACAGCCCTCACAGCGGGCACCCCGGAGGTACGACACGTGGCAGATGTGAAACTGACTGGCGTTCGCAAGAGCTTTGGTGACGTCCATGTGCTCAAAGGCATTGACCTGGAGATTCGCGATGGCGAATTCATGGTGTTCGTCGGGCCATCCGGTTGTGGCAAATCAACCTTGTTGCGCACCATCGCCGGGCTGGAAGAAATTACCGGGGGCGACCTCACCATTGGCGGCAGGCGCGTCAACGACGTCCCACCGGCCGAGCGCGGCATTGCCATGGTGTTTCAGTCGTACGCGCTGTACCCGCACATGAACCTGTACGACAACATGGCTTTTGGTCTTCAGTTGGCCAAGGTCGACACCGCCGAGATCGACCGCTCGGTGCGTCATGCTGCCAAGATTCTGAACATCGAACACCTGCTGGAGCGCAAGCCCAAGGATCTTTCGGGCGGTCAACGCCAGCGCGTAGCCATTGGCCGCGCCATTGTGCGCAAGCCGGAAGTGTTCCTGTTTGACGAGCCGCTGTCCAACCTGGACAGTGCCCTGCGTGTGCGCATGCGCTACGAGTTCGCCAAGCTGCATGAAGACTTCAAGACCACCATGGTGTATGTCACGCACGACCAGGTGGAAGCCATGACACTGGCCGATCGCATTGTGGTGCTGTCAGCCGGAGAAATCGAACAGGTGGGTGCGCCGCTGGAACTGTACGAGCACCCCACCAACCTGTTTGTGGCGGGCTTCATTGGCTCGCCTGGCATGAATGTGCTGGACGCCACGGTGGTCGAGGCCTCGGCACAAGGTGCCACAGTACGTCTGGGTGGGGGTGAACAGATTCGCACCCTGGTGAATGCGGCCAGCGCGAAGGTGGGCGACAAGGTCAAGCTCGGCGTACGCCCGGAACACTTGCGCGCAGGTGCCACCGACAACGCATTGCAGACAGAAGTCACGTTTGTGGAGTCGCTAGGCTCAATCACCTATGCCTACTGCAGCAACAAGGGCGCCGCCGACGTGCTGACAGCCGCCATCGATGGCCTGGCGCGCATCAAGAATGGAGACGCGTTGCAACTCGGCGTCCCACCCGAATGGGCTTATCTCTTTGATGCACAGGGCAAGGCCTTTGAGCGCTTGAGCACGCAGGAGCAACGCCGTGCGGCGTAGTGCTGCATTACGCCTGCTCGTCTCCACAGCCTGTGTTGTGGGCGCTTTGGGTGCTGGCACGTCAGTGGCGGCCAAAAGCCCGCATCGCCTGCTGGTGTGGATCAATGGGGACAAGGGTTACAACGGGCTGCAAAAAGTGGGCGATGCCTTCACCGCAGAGTCAGGCGTGCAAGTGGTGGTGCAGCATCCGGAGGGAGCGCCTGATAAATTTCAGGCGGCTGCCGGTGCGGGCAAAGGGCCCGACATTTTCTGTTGGCCCCATGACCGCGCGGGTGAGTGGGCCAAGTCGGGGCTGATCGTTCCGGTCAAACCACCCAAACGCATCAAGGACGAAATTGAGCCCTCTACCTGGACGGCATTTACCTACCAGGGCAAGATTTGGGCGTACCCCCTGTCGATTGAAGCGATCGGCCTGATCTACAACAAGGCCCTGGTCAAGACGCCGCCAGCCACGTTTGAAGAGGTGTTCGCGCTCGACAAAGCTCTGGTCGCCCAGGGTAAGAAAGCCATTCTGTGGGATTTCAACAAGTCCTTCTTCACCTGGCCGCTGCTCGCTGGCCCGGGCGGCTTCATCTTCGAGCGTGATGCGCAGGGCAACCTCAACCCCAAAGTCGTGGGAATCAATGCACCTGGCGCCGTCAAGGGCGCCGAGATGCTGGCCCGCCTGGTGAAGGAAGGTGTCATGGCCAAAGGTTCCAAGTACTCCGAGATGGAGGGTGGCTTTGCCCGTGGCAACGTCGCGATGATGGTCAACGGACCCTGGGCCTGGGACAACGTGCGCAAGAGCAACATCGATTTTGGCGTGGCCCCGATTCCCAGCATTGACGGCAAGCCCTCCAAACCCTTCGTGGGCGTGCTGGGTTGCATGATTGCAGCGCCCAGCAAGGTCAAGGACATTGCCCGTGAATTTATCGAGAACCACCTCTTGAAGGTGGACAGCCTGAAGACCATTTCTGCCGATGTATCCCTGGGCACACCCGCCAACATTGCCTATTACAAGGAACTCGCGGGGGACGCCAATATTCGCGCCACCATGGCCAATGCCCTGGCAGGCGAGCCTATTCCGAACATCCCGGAGACCGGCAGGTTCT
>CAJBVC010000446.1 GCA_903958915.1 uncultured beta proteobacterium | reverse complement strand
GCCGCCATGAAGCAGATCGCCAAGAAGATCAGCATCATTGACGACATCGCAGCCCAAACCAACCTGCTGGCTCTGAATGCTGCGATTGAAGCCGCCCGCGCCGGCGAGCATGGCAAGGGCTTTGCCGTGGTAGCCGCCGAAGTGCGCAAACTGGCAGAACGCAGCCAGGTGGCAGCGCAAGAGATTGGCGAAGTAGCCACTAGCAGTGTGGAGCTGGCCGAAAAGGCCGGCAAGCTGCTGGAACAAAGGGTGCCGGCGATTCGCAAGACCGCAGACCTGGTGCAGGAGATCTCGGCAGCATCCAGCGAGCAGTCCTCGGGAGTCGGTCAGATCAACAGCGCTGTGGGACAGTTGAACCAGACCACGCAGCAGAATGCTTCGAGCTCCGAAGAACTGGCCGCCACCAGCGAGGAGATGAGCAGCCAGGCCGAGCAGTTGCAGCAGACCATGACGTTCTTCAAGGTGTGAACATCCAAATTGCCAACGCAACCGACGTGGCGGTGATTGGCTGACGCCTAATCCGCTACTAATTCAATAGCTTCTCACGCTTGTTCTATGGGCGTTAGCGGCTGTTTTTCTTTGTGGTGCCAAGTTCGCCTGCATAGGCTTGAGGGGGTGATTTGCATCTAATTTCCCAATCGGGAAATTTTCTTGCTTTAACGCGTCAGGTCGGCAATAATTTCCCGAACAGGAAATTCCTATGATCGGTACGACAACGACCCCCACCAACTCGCCCCAGGCGCTGGGCGCAGCCGTTTTGGCTGCCCGCCGCAAGCTCAGGCTGACCCAACCGCAACTGGCATTGGCTGCGGGCGTGGGCGTGCGCTTCGTCGTCGAACTCGAGGCCGGCAAGCCCACCGTGCGCCTGGAAACCCTGCTGAAAGTGTTGCATACGCTGGGCGGCACGCTGGCTGTAGAAGGCCTGGCCTGACATGGCGCGCCACCTCGAAGTGTGGTTGTTGGGTTCGCACACTGGCACTCTGTCGCAAGTAGAGGGCCGCCTGCGCTTTGCCTACGCGCCCCATGCCACGGTGCCGTTGTCACAATCGCTCCCCATCCGGCCAGATGCGTTTGACGACCGGGAAACCCGCCCGTTTTTTGCCGGGCTGCTGCCCGAGGGCGGTACACGCAAACAAATCGCCAAAACCCTGCAGGTTTCTGCCCAAAACGACTACGCCTTGCTGGACAGCCTGGGCGGCGAGTGCGCCGGTGCCGTCACGCTGCTGGAGCCAGGCCAGTCGCCCCAAGCGGTGGAGGCCCCCCAAGCAGTGCGCTGGCTGGACCCAGCCCAGCTGCTGCAAGTGCTGGATGAAATGCCCAGGCGCCCCATGCGCGCGGGGGACGATGGTCTGCGTCTGTCACTGGCTGGCGCGCAGGACAAATTGCCGGTAGTGCTGGATGCCCATGGTGAGCGCACCGGGCTGCCCCTGCAGGGCTCGCCCAGCACCCATATCCTCAAGCCGCCCATTGCCGGGGTGGAGGGCAGCGTCTTCAATGAAGCTTTTTGCATGGCTCTGGCTGGCGCTTTGAAGCTGGACGTGGCGCACACAAAGCTACAGGTCGTTGCCGATGGGTCGCAGCAGCGCCACTACTTGTTGGTGCAGCGGTACGACCGGCACGTTGAACAAGGCCCCGCCCTGGCCGCGGGGGTGGCACCCATCCAGCGCCTGCATCAGGAGGACTTTTGCCAGGCACTGGGCATCGCCTCGGAGCACAAGTACCAAAACGAAGGAGGCCCGGGTATGGCCCAAGCCTTTGCGCTGGTGCGAAGCTCCACCCGCCCCAGCGCGCCGCACACGCTCAAGCTGCTGGACTATGTCGTGTTCAACGCCCTGACCGGCAACCACGATGCCCATGGCAAAAACTTCTCGCTGCTGTACACCCAGGCGGGCGCGGTGCTCACACCGCTGTACGACCTGCTGTGCACCGCCGTTTACCCGACCCTGACCGACAAGATGGCAATGAAGATTGGCAGCAAGTACAAGTTTTCGGAAGTGATGGCGCGGCACTGGGAGCAGTTCGCCCTGGATGCCGCCTTGTCACCCGCGCAGGCGAAGAAGCGCATTCTGGACATTGCCAGGCACCTGCCAGACCTGGCGCACGCCACTCAGGCGGCGTTCCACAGCGACGGCAACCATCACCCTGTCATCGACCAGATCGTCTCCCTGATTGACCAACGCTGCGCCCTGACCATTCGCCGCCTTACAGCAGATCAGCTACCAATTTAGTAGCTGCTTGCGCTTGTCATTCGGGCGTTAGCGGCTGTTTTCATGTGGAAACGGGTTGGCCTTTTGCGGTGATATCATGGTTGCATTCAAATTGAGTGCAAAGGTGATGTCATGGCAACCATGAGTGTGCGTGGATTGGATGATCAGGCGCTGGCACAGCTTAAAGACCGGGCGCAGCGGGAGGGCACCAGCCTCAACAGTTTGGTGCTGCAACTGCTACAGGGTACGCAGAAGTCAACCCAATCGGGTGGGCTCAAGACCTTTTCCGACCTGGACGCCCTGGCAGGAACCTGGGGCGCCGAAGATGTAACAACTTTTGAGCGCCATACCGCAGCTTTCGCGGAAGTGGACGCCGCGCTGTGGCAATAACCCATGCGCCCCATTGCTATTGATACCAACGCCTACACCGCTTTCAAGCGTGGCGATGCGCAGGTGGTGGAGGTGCTCCAGCACGCACCTGACCTGGTGGTGTGCGTCACGGTGTTGGGTGAATTGCTGGCAGGCTTTGCTGCGGGTAACCGTGAGGGGATCAACCGCACAGAGTTAACCCAATTCCTGAGTAGCCCCCGGGTGCGGGTGGTGCCCAGCACCGATGCGACGGCAGACTTGTATGCGTTGGTCTACGCCGCTTTGCGCCGCAAAGGCCAACCGGTCCCCAGCAACGACTTGTGGATTGCCGCCAGTTGCCTGGAGCACGGAGCAGCCCTGTTGACGCTGGATGCCCATTTTCAGGCGATCGATGGTTTACGCGTGGGCCGACGGCTGGAAGACTTTGTGCCGTAACGTGCTCCTGCCACTGATACAACGTTGATAGCTGCTTGCGCACATCCATAGGGCGTTGACGGCTGTTTTCATGACGAAAAAACCGCGCCGCATGGGAAATTAACGCTGTTTGCACAAATCAAGTGCAATCACTAAGATTGAACACGATTGAAATGGAGACTCCCGATGGATACCAAAGTGTTGACTGCCCACGTGCCGATGCCATTGGCCAAAAAGATTGATGACCTGGCTGCGCGGCTGGATCGACCACGTGCTTGGATCGTCAAACAAGCCCTTGCCGCATGGGTGAGTGAGGAAGAAGAGCGCCACCGCCTGACTCTGGAGGGAATGGCCGATGTCTCTGCTGGCCGAGTTGTTGACCAAGCTGATGTGGAGGCCTGGTCGGTGAGCCTTTCAACGGGTAACCCCCTGCCTGCGCCGCAAGGATGAAGCTGAAGTGGTCGAACGCCACGGTCGCTGATGTTGCGCGGCTTCACGAATTTTTGGCCAAGGTGAACCCATCAGCCGCGGCACGCGCTGCACAGGCCCTGACAGTGGCACCCAGGCAGCTACTTGAGCGCCCCAAAATCGGCCGGCAGCTGGATCAATATCTGCCACGCGAGGTTCGTCGCATCATTGTCGGTAACTACGAGTTGCGTTACGAGTTGGTCGACGCGACGGTCTACATCCTGCGGGTGTGGCACACACGCGAAGCGCGTTGATCGAAAACAAACGGAGCACAACCCCTCAGGTGTTTCCCTCGGGCGACTCAGGTGTTGGCCCGATTCAACGCGGTGGCTGTGCGCCCTATAGTGAAGGCTATGCACAGATGTATGGACCGGGAGATTCTGGAGCGCACCCCGATGGTTAAGAAGGCGCCACGCGTATGAAACCCATCACAGATACCGAATTGGCGCAAATCCGGCGCTTTATCTTTGAGGCCGCCGGCATCACCATGTCGGAGCAGAAGAAGGCGCTGGTTGAAGGGCGGCTGGGCAAGCGCCTGGCGTTGCACGGGCTGGAGAGCTTTGGGCAGTACTTCCTGATGCTCACATCGGGCCAACACCCCGACGAAGTGCAGGCAGCGGTGGATTTACTCACCACCAACGAAACCTATTTTTTCCGCGAGCTCAAGCATTTCGAGTTTTTGCGCACGCAGGCGCTGGCCGCGCGCAGCCGCGTGCAGCCGTTTCGCGTGTGGAGTGCGGCCAGTTCCTCGGGAGAAGAGGCCTACAGCATTGCGATGGTGCTGGCCGACTGCATGGAAACGACGCCCTGGGAGGTGCTGGGCACCGACATCAGCACCCATGTACTCAAGGGCGCCGCGAAGGCCCTGTACACGATGGAGCGCGCGCGCCACGTGCCGCCCGAGTACCTACGCCGCTTTTGTCTCAAGGGTTCGGGTGAACACCAGGGCAAGTTGCTGATTGAACGCAGCCTGCGCAGCCACGTGCTGTTTCGGCAGCTCAACTTGAACGCACCGTTGCCCAGACTGGGGCAGTTTGACTTTGTGTTTCTGCGCAATGTGATGATTTATTTCAGCGATGACACCAAGCGTGAGGTGGTGGCGCGGGTGATCTCCACGCTCAAGCCCGGCGGCTACTTTTTTGTGGGCCATTCCGAAAGCCTCAACGGCATCAGCGACGCCGTGGATTCAGTGGCCCCTTCGATCTATCGCAAACCTGTCTGATATGCACCGTATTGATGGATTGATTGACATTTTTCTGCAGCCGGGCGAGTTTTTCGTTGCCGATGCCGACTACCAGGTGCGCACCATGCTGGGCTCGTGCGTGTCGATCACGCTGTGGCACCCTATCAAGCGGGTCGGCGCCATGTCGCACTTCCTGTTGCCCACGCGCGGCGCTTCCAGCCGCGAGGACGCGGCGCTCGATGCTCGTTATGGCGACGAGGCGTTGGACTTGATGCTGGGTGAACTCAAGAAGCAAGGCATAGCCGGACAGCACTGCCATGGCAAGATTTTTGGTGGTGGCAACATGTTTCCCAACCAGTTCCGCTCGGGCGCCATGAACGTGGGCGAACGCAATGGTGAAGCGGCATTGGCGCTGCTACGCCGGCACAACGTGCCGATTTTGTCGGAGAGCCTGTTCGGCATCGGCCACCGGCAGATTGTTTTCGATGTCAGCAACGGCGACGTGTGGTGCCACCAGATTACGCCCAGCACACCAGGGCGTGAGCCAGAAGGAGATTTACTATGACCGTTATCAAAGTGATGGTGGTGGACGACTCGGCGGTAGTACGCCAGGTGGTCACCGATCTGCTGAATGCCGACCCCGAGATCGAAGTCATCGCCGCCTGCGCCGACCCGATTCTGGCCATCGCACGCATGAAGGTGCAGTGGCCCGATGTGATCGTGCTCGATGTGGAGATGCCGCGCATGGACGGCATTACCTTCCTCAAGAAGATCATGTCTGAACGCCCGACGCCGGTGGTGATCTGCTCTACGCTGGCTTTGTCGGGTGCCAAAACCTCGATCGAGGCGTTGTCGGCTGGAGCGGTGGCTATCATCACCAAGCCCACGCTGGGCCTGAAACAGTTTCTGGTGGACGCTACTGACGACCTGGTCACGGCCGTGAAGGGCGCCGCCCGCGCCAAGGTGAAGAAGTCGATGCCTTTGCCGGTGCGGGAGAAGAACACTGCGGATGTGATCATGGCCGCGGCAGACCACCATACCGCCATGATCCAGACCACCGAGCGCGTGGTGGCACTGGGCACCTCCACCGGCGGCACGCAGGCACTGGAAGTGGTGCTGACCGCCTTGCCCCGGGTGACGCCGGGCATTGTGATCGTGCAACACATGCCGGAGAAATTTACCGCGGAGTT
>CAJBVC010000445.1 GCA_903958915.1 uncultured beta proteobacterium | reverse complement strand
TTCTTGCGCCTTGAGCGCCAACTGTACTTCAGAGCCTGTGGCGATCAGGACCGCTTGCGATTTTTTCTTCAAACCCACTTCGGATGGCTCTGCCAACACATAGGCGCCCTTGCTGATGGCGTCGAGCCCGCAGGCATTGGGTGCCAGTGCAGACTCTGGCTTGGGTGCATAGCTGATGTTCTGGCGCGACAGCAGCAGCGCCGTGGGCAGGGTGCGGTTTTGCAGCGCAACTGTCCAGGCAACCGCGGTCTCCGCGGTATCTGCCGGGCGCCAGACGTCCAGATTGGGGATCAGGCGCAGCGAGGCGGCGTGCTCCACTGACTGGTGGGTCGGGCCATCCTCGCCCAGGCCAATCGAGTCATGGGTGAACACATGGATCACACGCAGTTTCATCAGCGCAGCCATGCGGATGGCGTTACGGCTGTAGTCGCTAAATGTCAAAAACGTTCCGCCATACGGTATGAAGCCGCCATGCAGAGCTACCCCGTTCATGATGGCAGCCATGCCGAACTCACGCACTCCGTAGTTGATATGGCGGCCGCCCGCGCCCGCTTCGTTTTTGACTACAGCACCCTGCATGTCAAAGCGCAAATGGGGTGTGGACTTGGTATTGGTGAGGTTGGAGCCAGTCAGGTCGGCGGAACCACCCAGCAACTCGGGCAGTGCGGCGGTAAAGGCCTCCAGCGCCAGTTGCGAAGCCTTACGGCTGGCCACGGTCTCGGCTTTCTGGTGCGCGGTGATGACGGTGTCCACCGCCGTCTGCACGAAGTTCCTGGGCAGATCACCTTTCATGCGGCGCAGCAGTTCCTTGGCCAGTACGGGATGGGCCGCCTGGTAAGCCGCAAACTTGTCTTTCCAGGCCTGCTCGGTGGCCTTACCCGATTGCTTCGCATCCCAATCGGCGTAGACCTCTTTGGGGATGACAAACGGGGCATGATTCCAGCCCACTGCTTCACGCGTTAGCCGGATTTCCTCGGCCCCAAGGGGTTCGCCGTGGGCCTTGGCGGTGTTGGCACGGTTCGGGCTACCCTTGCCGATGTGGGTCTTGCAGATGATGAGGGTGGGGCGCTCAGTGGACTTGCGGGCGTCGGCAATGGCGGCGGACACCGCTTCGACGTTGTGGCCGTCAATAGGACCGAGCACGTTCCACCCCTGTGCCACAAAGCGCAGGGACGTCTGGTCAATGAACCAGGGCGCCACCGGGCCGTCGATAGAGATGCCATTGTCGTCGTACAGGGCGATCAGCTTGTTGAGTTTCCAGGCCCCGGCGAGCGCAGCCGCTTCGTGACTGATGCCCTCCATCAGGCAGCCATCTCCCAGGAACACATACGTGTGGTGGTCCACCACGGCATGCCCTTCGCGATTGAATTCACTGGCCAAAAGCTTTTCGGCCAACGCCATGCCCACGGCGTTGGTGATGCCCTGCCCCAGGGGGCCGGTGGTGGTTTCCACCCCGGGCGTGACGCCGACTTCCGGGTGACCCGCAGTCTTGCTGTGCAACTGGCGAAAGTTCTTCAACTCAGCGATGGGCAGTTTGTAGCCGGTGAGATGCAGCACGGCGTACAACAGCATCGAGCCGTGGCCGTTGGAGAGCACAAACCGGTCGCGGTTAATCCACTGGGGGTTGGTCGGGTTGTGGCGCAGATGCTGGCCCCACAGTGCCACCGCCATGTCCGCCATGCCCATCGGAGCGCCCGGGTGACCGGAATTCGCCTGTTGCACGGCATCCATCGCCAGGGCACGAATGGCATTGGCCATGTTGTGGGTGTTTTGCGTTAGTGCCATGGTGGGGACAACTCCAGTGTGGGCAGGGGTAAACGCGGTATTTTACCGGTGCCCCGTCTGCCGCCAGCATGGTACCGCGCAGGCCTTGAAATACTCTAAAGTCCTACCTATGCAAGGATTGCACCTCACCGCGGACCTCCACCACTGCCAATGTGACATGGCGTGGCTTACCGACGCCCAGGTTCTGCTGGCGCGCTGCGTGCACACGGTGAGCGCCGCTGGGTTGCAGGCCGTCAATACCCTGGCGCATACCTTTCCCGCCACGATGCACGGACCGGGTGGGGTCACTGCCACGGTGCTGCTGGCGGAGTCGCACCTGTGCGTGCACACCTGGCCAGAGCAAAAGGCCGTCACGCTGGATGTGTATGTGTGCAATTTTGGTGGCGACCATTGCGCGCAGGCACACCAGGTGATGGACGCGTTGGTGGCGCTTTTTGTCCCCCAAAACGTGCTGCGCCAGGACTTGCAGCGGGGCCACGTGGGCGCGGTAGACTGACAGGTATGGCCTCTTCACCGAAACAACCGGGTTTTCTGACCAAAATGGTCGGGTTGATTCGCGCCTCCGCCAAGGAGCCTGAGCGACACGATGGTGACTCCGTACAGTCGCGCCAAGCGAGCGATCAGGCACTGGAAAAGGAAGCGATACGCGAGCATATCGAGCGGCGCCGCCGCGACGACCGGATTCGGCGTCGCGAGTTCAATTACCTGCGCAAGGTGCGGGCGCAGGGTCTGACCGCATTTCCCAGTACGCCCCAGCGACCATCGGTGTTTCAGAACAGTTCTTCGTTCAATCCGGATGCCGGTGATCGCCGCCGCACGGTCCGAAAAATCGATGCCATCGAAGCCCAGATGTCCACCCAGTGGGCCGCCAGCAAGATTGCGTCCACGCAGCCGCCCCAGCCCCAGCCCGCGCCCGCGCCCCGGTCCACGCGTGCATTGCCGCTGCAGCCCGTCGCAGTGACTGCGCCGCCGGTAGCGCGCGAACTGCCGCCCCTGGAAATGGAGATGGAACTCGACTTGGACTTCACCGGCGTGCTCGCGGAGGAAGGCCACGCCACCCAGCTGTCGCCACTTGCCACGGCGCCCGGGGCTGCACCTGCCGAGACTGCAGACAACGCGTACAAAGTGGAACCACCGCCAGTCGAAGGCACGTTTGCGCAGGCTGAGCATCCAGTGCTGCACGAGGCGGCCACCTGCTTTGCGGCGGGCGATGACGATGCGGCCGAGGCGGCCCTGTTGTCGATACTCGAATCTCCCGAATCGGGTGACGCAGCGGCCGAAGCGTGCTCGGCGGGCTTGCTGGACCTGTACCGTGCAACCGGCCAACAGTCCGACTTTGACGTGGTTGCCATTGAATACGCCCAGCTGTTCGGACGCTCGGCGCCCGAATGGTTTTCAGTCGATGAGGTGGAGCCCACGGCGACTGGTGCACTGGATGACGGCGCCTTCCTGGCCACGCACGGGCCTGAGCCGATCGGCTGGACCTGTCCGGCACAGCTGACACTGCATGAGACGGCCTCCCTGCAGGAGACGGCTGGGCGAGCCAGCGTTCCCGTGTTGCACTGGGGAGCACTCCAGCAGGTAGCAGCAGAATGCATTGCGCCGTTGCGTACACTTTTTCAGCAGTGGGCCAGCAAAACGCTGGAGCTGCAGTTCAGCGGTGTGGACGTGCTGCTGCGCGTGCTGGCACAAGCCACTGCCATGGAAGACCGCAGTGTCGACCCGGCCTGGTGGAATCTGCGCCTGGAGGTACTGCGAACCCTCAACCAAGCCGCTGTTTTCGATGAAGTGGCTTTGGATTTTTGTGTCACCTACGAGGTGTCTCCACCAAGCTGGACACCACCACTTTGCCGTCTGGTGGGAGCGCTGCCGGTGGCGACCACACACACTGCCTCGGCTTTGGCACCGTTGGAGCCGGTGCCCGAATCCAGACTATCCCTCAGTGGAGTGCTGCAAGGTGATGCAGCGTTGGCATTGGCGCAAATGCTCAAGCGCGCGCCGGTGGAGGATCCGCTCATTGTTTCCTGTGCGCGGCTGGTGCGTGTGGACTTTGTGGCCGCCGTCAGCCTCCTGAACTGGGTTACCAACGTCACGGCCAGTGGGCGACATGTGCAATTTGTCCATGTCCCGCGCCTGCTGGCCGCCTACTTTGATGTGGTGGGTATCAGTGCGCAGGCCAGAGTCCTTACTGGCAAGAACTAGCGGATGGCAACCACCGCCCTGGACGCCCGCACCCGGCATGCCGCCAGCCAGGTGCTGTATCAGATTTTCCCCGACCGCTTCGCCATTGGCGCCGGCAAGCCCAGCATCGAAAAGCTGAAAGATCCGGCCTACGCGATTCCCCGTGCCGTGCCGCACGACTGGGACGATCCCGATTTCCCCCACCCCTGGAGCCACCACTTTTGCGGCGGCGATCTCGATGGCATCACCGACAAGCTGGATTACTTGCGCGACCTGGGCATCACCGGGGTGTACCTGACCCCCGTCTTCGCGTCGCCAAGTAACCACAAATACGACACCACCGATTTCTTCCACATCGACCCGATGTTTGGCGGTGAGGCCGCCCTGCAGCGCCTGATCGAAGCCCTGCACGCACGCCAGATGACGCTGACGCTGGACGCTGTGTTGAACCATGTCTCCAACCTGCACCCCTGGTTTCTGGCGGCGCAGGCGGGCGACCCCGACAAACAAGACTGGTTCACGCTGCGCGAGGATGGCAGCTACGACTGCTGGCAAGGCCACGGCTCCATTCCGGAGCTCGATCTGTCGAACCACGCCGTGCGCGACATGCTCTACCGCACCCCGGGCAGCATGGTGCAGCACTGGCTGGCGCGGGGCGTGGACCATTGGCGATTTGATGTGGCACAGGATGTGGGCATCGCAGTGGCGCGAGAACTCACGGCGGTGGTTGGTGCACATTTTCCCGATGCCCAACTGGTGGGCGAACTCTGCGGTTTCGCCGGTAGCTGGCTGCAGGGCGGTGCCGACGGCGAGGCAGGCTTTCACGGCATGATGAATTATTGGTACCGCACGGCCACACTGGCATGGTTGAACGGGGAAATCGACGCCGCCCAAGTGAATGCCGCGGTGCGCGACGCCCGCCAAGGCTACGGTCTGTCGGGCCTGCTGTGTTCCTGGAACCTGCTCTCCAGCCACGACACACCGCGCGTGCGCACCGCTGTGGCAGACGCCACCCTGGCGCGTCTGGCCTGGTTGACACAGTGCACGCTGCCGGGCATTCCGCTGATTTACTACGGTGAAGAAATTGGCATGCAGGGTGGGGCCGACCCGGAGTGCCGCCGTCCCATGCGCTGGAATGAAGAGGAGTGGGACCATGGCCAGCGCGCCTGGCTCAAGCAACTCATCGCGCTGCGCCAGGCGCACGCCGCACTGCAGTATGGCGACATTCTGGTGCTGGGGGATCGCTTGCCGGGCAATGCGCTGGTGTTTCTGCGCTTTACCGATATATCCGGCGAGGCCGTGCTGGTGGTGGTGAATGCCGCGAACACGCCGCTGCGGGTGCGCCTGCTGTTGCCCTATTCGCATTGGTACGACGGCACCACCCTGCAC
>CAJBVC010000444.1 GCA_903958915.1 uncultured beta proteobacterium | reverse complement strand
CGCAGCACCCAGCACCCACACCCGCTGCTCCCACCAGACCACCACTGCCAGCCCCACCAGCAACACCACCGCAACCCCCAGACAGAAGATCAGCGCCAGCCCCACGCCAAGCTGCTTGAGCAGGTTGTGCTTTTCGACCTGAATTTCATTGGATAGCAGGGACAGGCGCGTCTGCGCCGTAGCCAGTAACGTCGAGGCAATGCGCTGCAGCACGGCAGGCCCGCGTTCTAGCGGCGCCCGATCAGCAAGCCCACCAGCAGGCCCACACCGGCCGCAATGCCGACGGCCTGCCAGGGCGATTCGTGCACATAGTCGTCGGTGGCACGCGCCATGGCTTTGGACTTGGCCACCACGGCGGCTTCAGCGTCGCGCAGCCGAACCCTGGCGTCAAGCAAACGGTCTTCGATACGGGTACGCAACTGCGCCACCTTGTCATCGGCCGCGCCAGCGGTGGCCGCCAGCATTTCTTCAGCCGTGGTGATCACGGCCTTGATGTCGTCAACAAGTTGCTGTGCATTGGCTGTTGAGCCCTGGGGAGTGGTCATGTTGTACCTTTCAAGGATGTAAAGACGGTTAACTCACTTTGGCACTGGCGCGCTCAGCGACCCGGTCGCGCCAGGCTTGTAGTGCCGGCATGCCCTCTGCGCCGGGGTTGAACTTCATCAGCCGGGCAAATTCAATAGCGCAAAACGCGGTGATATCGGCAATGGTAAAGCGCGGCCCGGCCATCCAAAGCTGGCGCTCCAGCAATTGGTCAAACCATTGCGCCACTTCGCGCATTTTCTGCGCCTGGGAATGCCCAAAGTCAGGGAACTGCGGTTGCTCCAGCACGGCCAGGCCGGGATGGGTGTGGCGCACAGTATTGGCAATGCCTGCCAGCAGATAGAACTCGACCCGACGGTCGGCCATCTCGATAAACGCGCGCTCCTCGAACGTCTCGCCCATCAGGTTGGGCATGGGATACAGGCCTTCGAGGTAGGTGCAGATGGCACGGGTTTCGGTCAACACGCGGCCATCGTCGAGCTCCAGCGCAGGCACCTTGGCCAGCGGGCTTTTGGCGCGGTAGGCTTCGCCTTTGTGTTCCTGGGCGTTGAGATCCACATTCACCAAATCGATGGTGGAAATCTCTTTCTCCACCATGAACATGGTTACGCGCCGGGGGCTGGGCGCACGCGGAGCGACGTAGAGTTTCATGTGTTGTCCCTTGCGGCGGTCGCGGCAGTGTAAATCTCAATCATTGCGCCAAGTCGGAGGATGCAGTCAATGGGACATGTTAGCGCAAGCCCTGCCATCGCCTGCACGACACCCGGGTAAACCCCAAAGTAATTGCCCGTATTGCAGCAAGGACCAACAGGCACTAACCTGCGCGTTGTTCTAATGGAGACGCACCACGGTGGATTGCATTCTGGAGACGAAACAGCTGACCAAGGAGTTCAAGGGCTTTATCGCTGTGAACAACGTAGATCTGCGTGTGCGCCGCGGTAGCATTCATGCGCTGATTGGTCCCAATGGCGCTGGCAAGACCACCTGTTTCAATTTGTTGACCAAGTTTCTGATTCCCACATCAGGACAGATCCTGTTTGATGGCGTGGACATTACCGGAGAGACCTCGGCGCACATTGCGCGGCGCGGCGTGATTCGGTCGTTCCAGATCTCGGCTGTGTTTCCGCACCTCACCGTGCTGGAAAACGTGCGCGTGGCGCTGCAGCGCACCCTGGGAACATCGTTTCACTTCTGGAAGTCGGAGCGCACCCTGAGCCACCTGGACGCCAAGGCCATGGAATTGCTCGAGTCGGTCGACCTGCAAGAGTTCGCCACGCTGACCGCGGTAGAGCTGAGCTATGGCCGCAAACGCGCGCTCGAAATCGCCACCACGCTGGCGATGGATCCCAAACTGATGCTGCTCGACGAACCCACGCAAGGCATGGGTCTGGAAGACGTGGACCGCATTCGCCAACTCATCAAAAAGGTGTCAGCCAACCGCACCATCCTGATGGTCGAACACAATATGAGTGTGGTGGCTAGCATTGCCGACACCATCACCGTACTGCAGCGGGGTGCCAGGCTGGCCGAGGGCCCGTATGCCGAGGTGTCGGCCAATCCTGCCGTGATTGAAGCCTACATGGGCAGTGCCCAGGTCGAATTGAAGGGCGCGCACTGATGCTGTACCCCCACGTTCATCACTCCGTGTATTCACTGCCCCCCGAGGGGGCGCAGGCCTCCCTTGGGGCGGCCCTGCGTGAGGCCTGATATGTCAGTCCCCTTTCTCGAAGTCAAAGACCTCAACGCCTGGTATGGCGAGTCGCACATCCTCCATGGCGCAAGTTTCCATGTGAACGAAGGTGAAGTGCTGACGCTGTTGGGGCGCAATGGGGCTGGGCGTACCACCACCCTGCGCGCCATCATGGGGCTGACCGATACGCGCAAAGGCTCCATCCGTGTGCGCGGCACGGAGACCATCGCCATGGCCACACACCGCATCGCACGGCTGGGTCTTGGCTACTGTCCGGAAGAGCGCGGTATTTTTTCCAGTCTGTCGGCTGAAGAAAATCTGCTGCTACCACCGACACTGGCGCCGGGCGGCTTGCCCATTGAGCAGATTTACGCCATGTTTCCCAACCTCAAGGAGCGCGCCCAAAGCCAGGGCACACGCCTGTCTGGAGGCGAGCAGCAGATGCTGGCTGTGGCGCGTATTCTGCGTACAGGCGCAAAGCTGCTGTTGCTGGATGAAATGTCCGAGGGCCTGGCCCCGGTGATTGTGCAAAAGCTGGCAGAGACGGTTTTGTCCTTGCGCAAGCAGGGTTACACCATCGTGATGGTGGAGCAAAACTTCCGCTTTGCCGCACCCTTGGCAGACCGGTTCCTGGTGATGGAGCATGGCAATATCCTGCAGGAATTTACCCAGGCCGAGCTGCCCAGCCGGATGGAGAAACTGCATGAGTATCTGGGTGTTTGATTTTTCGGTTGATTACTACTACTTAGGAGACTTGGGAATGAAACTTAGCAAAATCGCATTGGCTTGCGGTCTGGCATCGACACTTGGCTTGGGCATTGCAACCAATGCGCAGGCACAGATTTCGGGCGACGTGATTCGCATCGGCATCATCACCGACATGTCGGGGTTGTACTCCGACATCGACGGACAGGCAGGCGTGGAGGCCATCAAGATGGCAGTGGCCGACATGGGCGGCGCCATTGACGGCAAGAAGATCGAAGTGGTGTTTGCCGACCACCAGAACAAGGCGGACGTGGCTGCTGGCAAAGCGCGCGAGTGGTTCGACACCCAGGGCGTGGACATGCTGATTGGTGGCACGAACTCCGGCACCAGCCTGGCCATGGCAAAGATTGCCGCCGAGAAGAAGAAACTCTTCATCTCGATTGGTGCTGCCACTTCAGCGCTGACCAAT
This sequence comes from uncultured beta proteobacterium, assembly GCA_903958915.1. Lineage (GTDB taxonomy): Bacteria > Pseudomonadota > Gammaproteobacteria > Burkholderiales > Burkholderiaceae_C > Allorhodoferax. Next base: position 11,241 of record CAJBVC010000444.1, on the reverse strand, counting down.
GAGCAATGCAATCCCTATACCGTGCACTGGGCGTATGACACCGTTGCATTGGCCAAGGGCACGGGCAATGCCGTGGTAAAGGCCGGTGGCAAGAGCTGGTTTTTCCTGACCGCTGACTATGCGTTTGGTGCCCAGTTGCAAAACGACTCGTCCACCGTGGTCAAGGCGGCTGGCGGCACTGTGGTGGGCTCGGTGAAGCACCCGCTTTCGGCCAATGACTTCTCTTCGTTCCTGTTGCAGGCGCAGAGCAGCAAGGCGCAAATTCTGGGTCTGGCAAATGCCGGTGGCGACACCATCAATGCGATCAAGGCTGCCAACGAATTTGGCATCACCAAGACCATGAAGCTCGCCGGTCTGCTGGTCTTTATCAACGACATCCACTCTCTGGGTCTGAAGACTACGCAGGGTATGTACCTGACCGACAGCTGGTACTGGAACCGCGACGCCGATACGCGTGCCTGGAGCCGCAAGTTCTTCGAGAAGATGAAGCGTATGCCCTCCTCCATCCAGGCCGGCGACTACTCCGCTGCGCTGCAGTACCTGAATGCGGTCAAGGCCACCAAGACCGATGATCCGGACAAAGTGTTGGCACAGATGAAGAAGACCAAGATCAATGACATTTTTGCCAAGGACGGTTTCATCCGTGGTGATGGCCGCATGGTGCACGACATGTACCTGATGCAGGTAAAGGCACCGGACAAGTCGGTGGAGCCATGGGACTATTACAACGTGGTCGAGACCTTCAAGGGTGAAACGGCCTGGACGACCAAAGCCGAGTCCAAGTGCGCGCTCTGGAAATAAGCTGAAGCGACTGGCAGACCATGGAAATTTTTGGCATCCCCATCCAGGCTTTTCTGGGCCAGCTCCTTCTGGGGTTGGTGAACGGCTCTTTTTATGCCATGCTGAGCCTGGGGCTGGCCGTTATCTTTGGTCTGCTGGGGATTGTGAATTTCGCGCATGGCGCCCTCTACATGATGGGCGCCTACGCCGCCTGGCTACTGCAGGAACAGTGGGGGCTAGGCTACTGGTTTGCGCTTGTTTTGGCCCCCTTGGCGGTGGGCTGCATCGGGGTCATTGCCGAACGCACACTGCTGAAACGGCTCTACTCACTGGACCCGCTTTACGGTCTGCTGCTGACCTTTGGTCTGGCCCTCATTGCCGAGGGCGTTTTCCGCGACCAGTTTGGTGTTTCCGGCCAGCAGTACCAAGTGCCGGAGCTGCTGCAAGGTTCCACCGATCTGGGCTTCATGGTGCTACCCAACTACCGCGCATGGGTGGTTTTTGCGTCGCTGGTGATCTGTCTGTCGACGTGGTTCGTGATCGAGCGCACGCGGCTGGGCTCATACCTGCGCGCCGGCACGGAAAACCCGAAACTGGTGCAGGCCTTTGGCGTGAATGTTCCGCTGATGGTGATGCTCACCTACGCTGGTGGTGCCGGTCTGGCCGCCATGGCTGGTGTGCTGGCGGCGCCGATTATCCAGATCACCCCGCTCATGGGCAGCAACCTGATCATTGTGGTGTTTGCAGTGGTGGTGATTGGTGGCATGGGCTCGATCCTGGGCTCCATCCTGACCGGCCTGGCGCTGGGCATCATCGAAGGTCTGACCAAAGTGTTTTATCCCGAAGCATCCAATGTGGTGGTGTTTGTGATCATGGCCATCGTGCTGGTGATTCGACCCGCTGGGCTTTTCGGCAAGGAGAAATGACCCCATGAGTACGACACTTGCCGTCGATCGCACGGCCCGTCTGGCGCGCGTGACCTGGGGCGTGATGCTGGTTGTGCTGATTGCTGCGCCTTTCATCGGCGTGTACCCGGTTTTTCTGATGAAAGCGCTGTGCTACGTCATCTTTGCGTGTGCATTCAACCTGTTGCTGGGCTACACCGGCTTGCTGTCATTCGGCCACGCGGCCTACTTGGGCAGTGCTGCGTACATCACCGGGTGGCTGGTGCGCTCGGCCGGATGGTCACCTGAATTCGGTGTACTGGCGGGCGTTGTCGTTGGTGCGGTTCTGGGCCTGGGTGTGGGCCTGATCGGCATTCGTCGCCAGGGCATTTACTTTGCGATGATTACCTTGGCCATGGCACAGATGATTTACTTCGTCTGCCTGCAGGCGCCCTTTACCGGCGGTGAAGATGGTCTGCAAGGCGTTCCGCGCGGCACGCTGTTTGGCCTGATTGATCTTTCCAGTGATCTGACCATGTATTTCGTCGTTTTGGCAGTTTTTGCAGCCGTCTTCCTGTTCATCATCCGGGTGGTCCACTCGCCGTACGGGCAGGTGCTCAAGGCCATCCGCGAGAACGAGCCGCGCGCGGTGTCTCTGGGCTACGACGTAGACAAATACAAATTGCTGGCTTATGTGCTGTCCACTGCATTGGCGGGCCTGGCCGGCTCTCTCAAAACCCTGGTCCTGGGCTTTGCCACCCTGTCCGATGCCCACTGGTCACTGTCAGGCGAAGTGGTGCTGATGACGCTTTTGGGTGGCATGGGCACCTTCGCCGGTCCGGTGCTGGGTGCGTTCACGATCATTGGCCTGCAGGTTTATCTGGCGGATCGTGTGGGTTCCTGGGTCACGGTCATCATCGGGGTGATCTTCGTCATCTGCGTTGTGGCATTTCGCCGCGGCTTTGTGGGCGAACTGCTTGAATACCAGAAGCGTTTGCGCAAACACTAAGTTGTAGTGGGCGCTTTGGGCAGGGACACCTTGAACGTGGTGCCGACTCCCAACGTGCTGCTGACCTCAATGTGGCCATCATGCTTCTTGACGATTCCGTAGGCCAGTGACAAGCCCAGCCCGGTGCCTTTGCCGACCGGCTTGGTGGTGAAAAACGGATCGAATATGCGGCTCACATGTTCCGGCTTGATGCCCTTGCCGGTATCCTGAATTTCGACCCACACCTGAGACTCGTCTTCTCCAGTGCGAATGGTGATGATTCCGTGCTCCTCAATCGCCTGTGCTGCATTCACCAGTAAGTTCATGAACACCTGGTTGAGTTGGGATGGAAAACACTCGATCTGTGAGATTCCCGCAAACTCCTTGACCACTTCGGTCTTGTATTTCAGTTCATTCCATGCGACCCGCAGGGTACTCTCCAGCCCGCTTTCCAGATCGGCCCACTGGCGCTCCTGTTCATCCACATGTGAAAAGTTCTTGAGGTCCTGCACGATGCGGGTGACACGCTTGAGTCCATCGAGCGACTCTGCCAGCAAATCATTGACATCGTCGCGCAAGAATGCCATGTCAACTTCTTCCTTGACCTGCGCAATCGTTGCCTGACTGGTTGCGGGTAACGCGGCTTCCGCGGCTTCGTAGGCGGATAACATGCGCAGCAAGTCACCCACATAACGTTGCAGTGAACTGAGATTGGAGTTGACGAAACCCACCGGATTGTTGATTTCGTGGGCGACACCCGCCGCGAGCTGCCCGATCGACGCCATCCTTTCCGACTGCAGCAACTGGTCCTGCGCCGCTTCGAGCTTCTTGATCAGAGTGGTCTGCGTGTCCTTTTCCTGCTGAAGCTTCTCGTTCATCGCGTACAGATCCGTCGTGCGTTCCCGCACCCGCTCCTCCAACAGGTCACGTGATTCACGCAGGGCTTGCTCTGCCTGCGTACGCTGGGTTATGTCCTGGAATCCATAGACACGTCCAATAATCTGCTCAGCAAGGTGTTGCGGTCGCGAACTGACTTCAAACACCCGTCCATCCCGGTGGTGCAACAAGTCCAGCGTTTCACTGCTGTCGACCACGGCGGTCAGGCGCTCACGCAATAGTTCGGACTCTTGCACCGCAGAAACAATAAATTCCAGAATGCGCGCATCGTCCTGCCAGTTCAATAATTCTTCGGGTATTTCCCACATCGTGCCAAACACCCGGTTCATGCTGTCCAGTTTGCCATGCCAATCGATGACCAAAATACCATTGCTGGTGGACTCCAGCGTGGCACGCAACTCCGACAAAGTATGTGCCAACGCGTCCTGGGCAATGCGCTCTGTCAAGGTGGGCACTGCAAGTACCAAGAGATAGGGCACACCGTCATGTGTCAGAGGCGCAATGGATTTGCGAACACTGATCAAATCTCCATTGCTATCTCGGTACTGGCCGTCCTGTTCCTGCACTTCAAGGTACTGACCCGCGCGAACGTCATCCCAATAGAAGACGTCCTGCAATGCACTCTCAATTTCGGTGATGGGCATGCCAAGCAACCGTTCTGGGGAGTATCCCAGTACTGTTGACGTTGTGGCATTTGCGATCTCGATTTGCAGCGACACCGGGTTCACCAACAGCAGGATTTGAGGACAGTGATCCAGCATCAACTTGCACAGTTCGGTCATGATTTTCCTGATTTTGGCGACGCTGCGGACGCATCAAAGTAGTAGCTCACCCGTTTGCGCGGACTCAAGTAGTTGTAGACCTCACGCGCTACCTGGTTGGGACGAATCGCTTTGGCGATGTTGAAATCCGTCTCGCGCTCCATATCCAGCAAAATCGCCTCTTCCTTGGGTACACCTGCGTCGTACACCATGACGGTGGGTCGCATGGGCCGCGCAGTGTTGACCGTCACCACCATGCCCATCGCTCCATTGGAGAGTTGCACGATGCTTCCAGGCGGATATACCCCCAGACAACGGATCAACACTTGCAGCATTTTGGGGTCGAATTTTCCCCGCAACCTCGAAAACATCAGCGACAAGGTCTCGTGCGGTGTCAGTGCATTCGCCAGGTATGTCGGGTTGCAGAGCTCATCGTAGTAGTTGGCAATGACAACAATGCGTGCCAACAGATTGATCTCTTCACCTTTGAGTCGAGCCGGGTAGCCGGACCCATCAAACATTTCATGGTGCTCCCGAATGATCGCAATGGCAGCCGGTGGCAGATGCAAACGCAGCCCCATGTCGGCCCCGAACTGGCAATGCATTTCATAGAAGTTGCGTTCAGCCTGCGTCAATGGTTCGGTTTTCAGCAATATCGTGTTGGGCACCTCCTTACGGCCGATATCATGCAGTAGCGCACCGACCCCGAGAACACCCGCCACATCGGTAGGCATCTTGAGATCACGGGCCATCATGATCGACAACATCGTGACATTGAGGGAATGAAAATACATCTCCTCACCGCCAGATTCGTCACCCATGACCTGTATCGCCAGCTCTGGCGCGCACAAAATGGATTCCGCGATCTGCGCCACCAGTTTGGTTGCCTGCGGAACAGCTTCCTGCGGACGGCTGTATATGTCCTTCTCGATATCGCGAATGATCTTGGCAGTGTTGAAAAATGCACTTTCAATTCGCGCGGCACCCTCGCGCCGAATACGCATCTGCTCCATCATCGCAAGTTTGGCCCGCAGCACGTGCTGGCTGTCATTCTGCGCCGCTACTTCTTCAGGCTGTGCTGCTTGTTCACCCTGTGCAGAGGCAACGGAAACTTCCTGTGGCGCGGTGGTGTCGCTCAGTTCCGGATTGATGCGAACGGTTTTCAATCCAAGACCACGAATAATCTTGATCTGCGATTGCGACTTGATCTTGAAGTGGCTGAACGCGAACGGGTGTTCAAACCATTTGAGATCAAGATGGACATACTGGCCGACCCGAAGCTGGTCTACATCAATGGTTTGACTCTCGAGATGGTTCACGGTAACGGTCCCATTGGGTCAGCGGATTCGAGCAAGAGCGCACCAGCACTTTCTTTGCGCTGGCGTTCCCGCTGTAACAGTTCCGCCAGGCGCCGATTGGCTGCAACAAGCTCTTGATTGGTCGTGCGGATCTTGGCGTCCAAGTCGCGATTCTCCTCCGACAGGTCGCGCACCTCGAACGCCTTGCGAACCTGTTCTCGCAACTGCTCATCGTCCCACGGCTTGGTCAGAAAACGGTACACCGCACCTTCATTGATGGCATCGGTCACCGACTGCAACTCGGTGTAACCAGACAACACCATGCGGATCGTGTCCGGGTACAGCGTCTTTGCGCGGCGTAACAGTTCAACGCCGGTCATGCCAGGCATGCGCTGGTCCGTGATGATCACATCTACCTTGTGTTGCGACAGCATTTCCAATGCCTCCGCGCCGCTGCCTGCGCTGAGGAGTTTATGTCCGTCGCGCCGGAACAGTCTCTTGAGTGCGGTCAGGATGTTGGGTTCATCGTCAACCAGCAACAAGGTGCGTTGCGGTTTTTGCTGGTGCAACAAGTGCGCTGGCAACGTCTGCGCACTGGCCAGAAACTGCTCCAATTGCTCACCCTCGATCGGATGCGAGAAAAAGAAACCCTGAATTTCGTCACACCCGCTGGTACGCATGATCTCGCACTGCGCCTCGGTTTCCACACCTTCGGCGATCGCCTTCATTCCCAAACCGTGCGCCATGGAAACAATGACTTTGACCAGCACGGTGTCAACGGAGTCTCGGGTCACATCACTCACAAACGATTGGTCGATCTTGACCTGATCAAACGGAAACCGCTTGAGGTAGCTCAAGGATGAGTAGCCAGTCCCAAAGTCGTCGAGGGACAATTTGACGCCGAGGTCCTTCAAGCCGTGGATCATGGCTTCGCTGCGAGGCACATCGTCCATCAAAGACCCCTCGGTAACTTCAATGTAAATCTGCGAAGGGTCGACTTGCGATTCAACCAGAGCACTTTTCACCACCGCCAGGAAATTGGCGTCATTGAACTGCAGCGGCGATACATTGACAGACACAAATGGAACGGGCAACTGCTTCTCGCGCCAGAGACCAATGTCGCGACAGACTCGCTGCAAAACCCACTCACCAATTGCCACGCCAAGACCTGATTCTTCGGCCAATGGAATGAACTTCGCCGGCGCAATCAGTCCCAATTCCGGATGGTTCCACCGCAAGAGCGCCTCTAGCCCGCACGTCTTGCCGGTCTTCAAATCGGCCTGCGGCTGGTACAGCAAGGACAACTGTCCCAAGGCAATGGCGTGCCGCAACGCACGCCCGAGTTCCTCGCGCGCCGCCACCTGCTGGTACATATCGCTGTTGAAAAACTGGTAATTGCCGCGCCCCTTGGCCTGCGCCTTATGCAACGCGATCGCAACGGATGTGAGCAGTGCATCGAAGTTCTGACCGTTTTCAGGAAAACTCGCGATACCAACAGACACAGTGACACTGATCTCATGGGTTTCTATGACGATGGGTTGCGCGATCTTTGCCATCAAATCATTGGCAAAATGGGCCGCTTTGCTGGGAGTGGTATCGTGAAGTAGCAGGACAAACTCATTGCTGCCAAGCCTGGCTGCGGTGTCCTGCTCGCACAAATGGGACTTCAGTCGCTGTGCCACTGCAACCAACAACTGGTCGCCCACCTGGTGACCCAACGACTGACTGACGGCGCCAAACTGATCGATGCTGACCATCAGGATGGCGACAGCCTCATCCGCGCGCTGTGCCGCGCTAATGGCCAAGGAACCACGGTCACTTAGCAAAGTGCGGTTGGGCAGCCCGGTGAGTGCGTCAAAGTGTGACAACCACAGGATGCGACTTTCTGCTGCTTTGGCGCTGCTCAGGTCACTAAAGCTTCCGACATAGTGGGTGGCTTCGCCCTGCGCATTGCGCAAGGCCGAAACCACCAACCACTCCGGGTACAGCGTGCCATTCTTCTTGCGATTCCAGACCTCGCCAGCCCAGTGTCCAGCATTGCCAATGGCATCCCACATCGCCTGGTAAAAGTCGGGGGCCTGCCGCCCCGATTGCAACAACCGCGGGTTCTTGCCCAGGACCTCGGCTTCGGTGTACCCGGTAATCTCGGTGAATGCCTGATTGACAAGGATGATGCAACCACCGGCATCGGTCACGGCGATACCTTCGCGGCCCTGTGCCAGAACTTGGGCAGAAAGTTTGAGCCGTTCTTCGCTGGCGCGCAATTCGGATTCGGCGCGTCTTTGTCGCACAATTCTCCACAAAGTCTCGCACACTAGCCGTACCGTCTCTACATCACGGTCGTTGTAATCACTTACCTTATTGCCTACACCCGCCATCATGCGCACCAGACCGCCTTCGATCACTGGCACACTAATCAAACGATCCAGATGCGCATGTCCAACTGGCAGTCCTTGCTTCCCAGTGGCTGCAACGTAGTCATTCACGATGACAGGCGCCTTTTGTCGCAAAGCATCCGCCCAAATACCCGCTTGGCTGACGGGGTAGTGGTTGTCAAACGCTGCCTTGCAGTAGTTTTTCAGTGTGCCAGACGACCAGTTCACCAGCTCAATCGTGTCTTGATCGTTGTCCACAAAGTGGATGAACGCTATCTGGCTTGCGGTGAGGCGTTCGGCAAGTTCCAGTCCATGTTGCAGGAAATCTTTCTCGCACAACTGCTCGGCCAGCACGGGCAATTCAAGCAAACCCTCGGCTCTGCGGTTCACGAGTTCCTGCAACTCCGCCGCCAGGCGCAATGTCGTGATATCTGCGTTCAGGGCCTCTCTGAGGTGTTCGGCTTCTTCCACAGCAACCTGCAGTCGGGTAGCCGTGTGTTTCAAGTCCTCTTGCACAAGCAACTGGTGGCGCGACTGCTCCACCGTGTGTTGTAACTGTCGCCGAATCAGGACAAACGCCAGCAGCGATGTCACGATGACAAAAAACCAGTCCTTGAAAGAGTGTGCGATCGCCTGAAGGGACGGTGCATCGAATAACCAACCTACGAGACCATCCGCAAAGACCAGCCAGAGACACGAAACCAACGCGTACACAAGCATCAGTCTAAGGGCTACCCGTTGGGTCTGTAGTCCGCTGTCGGCAGCCTGGGGTGCGGGTTGGGCGGCATTCATCACAGAGCAATCTACTCCAAGCACCTGGGTTGTGCAACCGACTTTCCACAAAGTGTGTGAACTTCTACCGTTGCCGTGGGCATAATCGCGCACAGTGTGGAATCCATGGTGGCCACACATGGTGTGTTGGGTTCCCCAATGCTTCTTGGGATCGTTTAATGCAAGCCTTTGTCTGGAATGCACGTTTTGAAACCGGAATTGCTGCGGTAGATGAACAGCATCGCCATTTGGTCGACATCGTCAATGCGCTGGGCGAAGCACTGATCAGCGGTAGCGCGACCGAAGGTAGCCTGGGCGCGACCTTCAATCAATTGGCAGACTATGCACAGTTCCATTTTGCCGAGGAAGAGGCCCTGATGCAGCAGACCCATATGCTGGAAACACAGGCCAGTCTGCACCAGCAGCATCACCGCCAATTTGCAGAACAACTCACCAGCATGTGGAGCGGGCGTGCCGAGTTTCAGAACCCGGCGGAAGTACTGCACGGCTTTTTGTCATCGTGGCTGACCTTCCACATTCTGGAAGAAGATCAGTCCATGGCGCGGCAGATGGAGCACATTGCCCATGGCATGTCGCCACAAAAGGCGCATGAACAGGAGAGTGCGCTAACGCAGGCCACTGACAGCGCGAGTGCCATTTTGCTGGCGGCGATGCACAAGCTCTACCATGTACTGGCACTGCAGAACAAGGGCTTGGCGCAAGCAAACGAACGCCTGGAGGAGCGCGTGGCCGAACGTACCCGTGAGTTGGTGCAGGCAGAGAAAATGGCGGCCATTGGGCAACTCGCGGCAGGCGTTGCGCACGAGATCAATACGCCGATCGGGTTTGTCAGATCCAATATCGGAACACTGCGTGGCTATGCGGAGCAATTGTTTGCGTTGGTAGATGCCTGGGAGTCGGCAGGAGTCCACCTGAACCCCGTGCCGCCTGCACTGCAAACAGTGCGCAAAGCGACCGATCTTCCTTACCTGCGCGAAGACCTCACCGCATTGGTGCAAGAGTCCCAGGAAGGACTCGACCGGGTCCGCAACATTGTCCAGTCACTGCGCAACTTTGCACACGCAGAGAGCAGGGAAATGGCGGATGTCGACCTACTTTTGAGCCTGGAAAACACGCTGACTGTCGCAGCAAGTCAAATCGCCGTTCGCGCTGAAGTGGTCCGGCATCTGACACCCATGCCGCTGGTGCCCTGTGTTGAGGGCCAGATCAACCAGGTCCTGATGAGTCTTCTGCTCAATGCCGTCCAGTCCATCGAAGATCGGGGCACCATTACCGTACGCAACGGTTTTGACGCTAGCGGTGCCTGGATCACCATCGAAGATAGCGGTTGTGGTATGCCGCAGGCCGTTCGCACACGTCTCTTTGAACCCTTCTTCACCACCAAGGCGGTGGGACAGGGAACCGGGCTGGGACTGTCGGTTGCCTGGGACATTGTGGTCAACAAACACAAGGGGCGCATCGATGTGCAGAGCGAGCCAGGGCAGGGATCCCGATTTACTCTTTGGCTACCAATCCGACATAATCAGTCCTTGAACTGAGAGGTTATCACTTGACATCGATAGAAGCTCCTGAATCCGCCACTGCAGTTGCCGCAACCCATGCGACGATTCTGTGTGTAGACGACGAGCCTAACATTCTCAAGTCGCTCACGCGGCTCTTTCGATCCAGCGAGTTCCGGGTGCTGACGGCCACAGGCGGTGCAGACGGGATCGGTCTGCTGGAGCGCGAGACAGTTGATGTGGTTGTTTCGGACATGCGCATGCCCGAGATGGATGGCGTGCAATTTCTCGAGCAGGTTCAGCAGCGTTGGCCGGCAGTGGTCCGGTTGTTGATGACGGGCTATTCGGACATCAATGCGATCATTGGTGCTGTCAATCGCGGCAACATCTATCGCTACATCACCAAACCCTGGGACGACCACGATATCGTTCTGATTGTCCGCCAGGCGCTGGAGATGAAATTCCTTCAGCAGGAACGTGCCCGTCTCGAAGCATTGACGGCTGCGCAAAACGAGGAACTGCGACTGCTCAACGCCAGCCTGGAAGCCAAGGTCGAACAGCGCACCGCCGAGTTGAAGGTATCCAACGATTCGCTGCAGGAGTCCAACGAAAAGCTCAAGAATAACTACGTTACGCTGATCAAGGTATTTACTGCCCTGATCGAGATGCGGGGTGGACACCTCGCGGGACACTCCCGCCGGGTCGCCGATCTGTGCAGGCGCATCGCGGAGAAATTGAAACAGGAGAGAAAGTTCATCCACGAAGTCTTCATTGCCGGACTGATGCACGAGATTGGCAAAGTAGGTTTTTCCGACAAACTTCTATTGACGCCTGTTTCGCTGCTGAAGTCGGTGCAACTCGATAGTTACCGCCGCCACATATTGCAAGCGGAGCAATTGCTCATGCCGCTGCAGGACTTGCGCGGTTCGTGCGAAATGATCGGCTCGCAGTTTGAACGGTTTGATGG
>CAJBVC010000443.1 GCA_903958915.1 uncultured beta proteobacterium | reverse complement strand
TGTTGTCAAAAGCCACCTTGCTCACAGGTTCACTGCTGCGCAGGTATTCCTGGCGCAGCGCCTGCACGTAGTCGAACAGGGCGCGGTCGGTGCGCACGCCGTGCGCCTTGGGATATTTGCCGGTCAACCAGGCGCCCAAGCGCTTGTCGCGCAGCATGTCGACCACCTTTTCGCATGTCTCCGGGGGATAGCCCTGCAAATACGGAAGTGCCAAACTTGCTATCGTTTGCATAGCTTCTCACGCACATTCTACGGGCGCTTGCGGCACTTTTGACAACTATCCTTCGCGGCGCAGCGCCGGGAACAGGATCACATCGCGGATGCTGGGGCTGTCTGTCAGTAACATCATCAGGCGGTCGATGCCGATGCCGCAGCCGCCCGTGGGCGGCAAACCGTATTCCAGCGCCCGCACAAAGTCGTGGTCGTAATGCATGGCCTCGTCGTCGCCGCTGTCCTTGGCATCCACCTGGGCCTTGAAGCGTGCGGCCTGGTCTTCGGCGTCGTTCAACTCGCTGAAGCCATTGCCAAATTCGCGGCCGGTGATGTAGAGCTCAAAGCGTTCGGTGACGTCCGGCTTGGTGTCGCTGGCGCGCGCCAGTGGCGAAATCTCCACCGGGTGCTCGCAGATGAAGGTGGGATTCCAGAGTTTCTCTTCCACGGTTTCTTCAAAGTACAACACCTGCAAGCTGGCCAGGCTGCGTTTGGACAGATTATGTTTGGCCTCAGTCATGCCGATCTTGCGCAAGGCGTTGGTCAGCCACAGGGCACTGTCCACCTTCAGACTGCTGCCGTCTTCAAAAGCCTGGCCGGCTTCGGTGTATTTGCAGATGGCCTCGTGGATGGTCAAGCGCTCAAACGGCGCTTCCAGGTCCACCGGCTTGCCGCCGTAACTCAGACTCAGGCTGCCCGTGGCTTTCAATGCAGAATCGCGCACCAGAGCTTCAGTGAAGTTCATCAGGTCCTGGTAGTTCCAGTAGGCCGCGTAGAACTCCATCATGGTGAATTCGGGGTTGTGGCGTACCGAGATGCCTTCGTTGCGGAAGTTGCGGTTGATCTCAAAGACCCGGTCGAAACCGCCCACGATCAGGCGCTTGAGATACAGCTCCGGCGCAATGCGCAGAAACATCTCCTGGTCCAGCGCGTTGTGGTGGGTGATGAAAGGGCGCGCGTTGGCACCGCCAGGGATGGCGTGCAGCATCGGCGTTTCCACTTCCAGGAACTCGTGCTGCACCATGAAATCGCGTATGCCGGCCACCGCCTTGCTGCGCGCCACAAAACGCTTGCGCGCAGTCTCATCCATCATCAGGTCGATGTAGCGTTGGCGGTACTTCACCTCCTGGTCTGCGATGCCGTGGAATTTGTCGGGCATGGGGCGCAGGCTCTTGGTCAACAGGCGCACTTCGCTGGCGTGCAGGGAGAGTTCCCCGGTCTTGGTCTTGAAAACCGTACCTTCCGCGGCCACGATATCGCCCAGGTCCCAATGCTTGAAGGCCGCGTACACATCGGCACCCACGTCCTCCCCCTTGACATAAATCTGGATGCGCCCGCCGGTCGGGCCAAAGGAGGCGTCCTGCAACGTGCAAAAGCTGGCTTTGCCCATCACCCGCTTGAGCATCATGCGCCCGGCCACCTTGGCGGTGGCGCCCTTAGCGGTGAGTTGCTCGTTGTCAAAAGCATCAAATTCGGCAAACAGGTCCGCGGCCTTGTGGTCGGGCTTGAAGTCGTTGGGGAAGGCCACGCCGTGTCCGTCGGCCTGGTTCTTGCGGATGGCTTTGAGCTTTTCGCGCCGCTCCAGGATCAGCTGGTTCTCATCGGGAATGGGGGCGACGGCGGGGGCGAGATCGGACATGCGGTAACTAGGTAGGGGTTAGGGCCATGAAAGCGGCCAGAATCCTTGATTCTAAGAGGCCGGGCGGGAGCCAAATGTACGCTGCCAAACACCGGTGTTTTGTTGGAGTATTCTTGATGCGCGTCATGGGATGCTGCGGTCGGTTTGACAAGCACCCCTGACGCTCACGATACTGGCTAGCTGCGGGTGGTTCACACAATACGGAGGCGCTATGGTCGCAAAGCTTGGCGGTACGGTGGCGGGAACGGTGGTGGGGTTTTCGTTGGCGCTTTCCGGAACGTTAGGGTTGGCCGCCGACGTTGCGCCCGCGCCTCCTAAGCTGCAAGGACTGGCCCCCGAAGCGGCCGCCAAGTTTGTCGAGATACCCGCCACGGCGGAAACACTGCGGCTTTTGCATGCTGGCGGCCTGACACTGTATTTGCGCCATGGTCCCACCGATAACACCAAACCGGACCGCGTGCCAGCAGTCGATCTGAACGACTGCGGTACCCAGCGCCCGTTGACGGAGGATGGACGCAAATTGATGACACGTGTGGGGGAAGCAATCCGTCAGGCGCGCATTCCGATCGGTGATTTTTATGTCAGTCCGCTGTGCCGTGCGCGCGAGAGTGCCGCCGCTGCACTACCCAAGCTGACACCAACTGTGGACAACAACCTGATGTACGTTGCCAATTTCACCGACGCTGAAAAAGCCCCCATCATCGCCAATACGCGCACACTGATGTCCACACCAGTGCCGGCGGGTGTCAACCGTCTTGTGCTGGCGCATGCCCCAAATTTGATGGACCTCATGGGCTACTTCCCCAAGGAGGGTACGCTGGTGGTGTTTCGGCCCAAAGGTGCCGCGGAGGGTTTTGAATACCTGGCCAGTGTGTCACCTGCGGCCTGGGCCAGTCTCACCAAGCCATGATCAAGCGCCTCAAGAGCTACCACTTCCTGCTGAGCATCTTTTTGCCGGTGGTGGTGGTGGCCCTGCTGGCAGGTGCGTTGAATCTGGCGTCGTTCGCCAACCTGCGTGAGGAGTACTTGCGCGCTACGGTGCAACAGGAGCAGGACTCACAGCGCATTGCGGACTTTGCGCGCTTCAACCAGGAAATGTCCCAGATTCAGATGGAAGTGGGCGACATGCTGGAGAAGGCAGCCACCGCACAGGTCGACGAAGGGCAGATGTACCGGTTCCACTCGGGCGTTGTGAACCGGCTGGCGGAGCTGCAAAAGGCGATGGAAGGCTTTGTTGCAGCAGACTCGTACAAAGTCGTGTTGGGTGATGCGCGTCGGGATTTTCAGCACTACAAGAACTTCATCATCATGGCCACCGACCTGGCCACCATTGACCCGCTAAGCGCCATGCGCCACGCGTTTGCAGCTTCGCAAGCCCATGTGAAAGTGGCTGAGCATTCGCAGTCGATTGCCAATACCATCGCCGCCGACATCGCAAACCGCAGCAAGGAGCAGGCACGTGCCTTCGAGGTTCAGGCGGTCCGAACAGGTGTAGTCGGTGCCGTGATGATGGCTCTGGTGCTTCTGCTCTGGCTGTTTATTGCGGAGCGCGTGACGCGGCGTTTATCGCGCGTGGCGGATGCCTTGACCGCCTTTGCACACGATGAAATCGATACGCCTTCGTTACCGTTGGGGACCCGGATGAGTACGCAAAAGAGCAGTCTGCTGCGCGACATGTCGTTGGCAGTTCTGGCATTTCGAACTTCCGTGATTGAGCGACGTCTGGCGCTGGAGGCCGAGCGGGAAGCGCGGGACATGGTGCACGCCATGATTGA